>DATIVP010000192.1:0-2690 GCA_035465755.1 Acidimicrobiales bacterium
GCCAAGAAGCCGCGCAGGTCCGCGCGGGCGAGAACGGTCTGCTCGAGGTTGGTCAGCTCCCCGGCGACGCGGGTGCGACCCGCGTCGTCGAGCGCACCCAACAGCGCGCTGGCGAATCCTTCGAGCCGGGCCTGCATGATCAGTCGTCCGTCCCGCGAGTCTGGGCTCCGATGGCGGCGACGGCCTCTCGCACGAGCTCCTGGTGGGCGCTCTGGTCGACTTCGCGTCCGACGATCGTGGCGACGAGGTCGAAGACGATCTCGCCGATTCGCGCCGAGGCCTCGTCGACCGCGCGCTGACGCGCCGCGGCGACTTCGACCTGGGCCGAGGCGACGATGCGCTCGTACTCGCTCTGGGCGCGTCCGCCGGCCTCGGCCTTGACCTGGTCGGCGGTCGCCTGGGCGGCGGCCACGATCTCGCGGGCGCTGTCGCGCGCCTCGTTGAGGATGCGCTGGCGCTCGTCATCGGAGGCGGCGGCCTCGGCGCGCGCCGCGTCGGCGGCCTCGAGGGCAGTGCGGATCTTCTCCTGACGAGCCTCGAGCGCGCCGTTGATGGGCGGCACGATGTACTTGGTGACCAGGAACAGGATCAGCGCCACCACGGCGAGCTCTACGAAGAACGTCCCGTTGGGAAGCAGGAACACGGACTCGGCGAACATCATCTCTTTCGACCTTCTTTCACGATGCCGTCGGTTGACGGCGTCTGGCTACTGCGCCTTGAAGACGTAGACGAAGACGACCATGAACAGCAGGTTGATGAAGTACATGGCTTCGACCAGGCCCACGGTCAGGAAGAAGTACTGACGAGCCTTGTTCTCGATCTCGGGCTGACGGGCGATGGCCGCGATCGTCTGGCTACCGGCCAGACCGTCACCGATGGCCGCACCGATGGCGCCGCCTCCGAGGGCGAGTCCACCGCCGACCAGCGCGCCGGCGACGCGTACCGCCGACCCGATGTCTGAAGCATTTGCCATTGTGATATTCCTCCTGGGTTGGGTTACTACGAGGCCGTCAGGGCCTCGGTCGAGGCCGTTTCATGCTCGTCGGCGTGATCGTTGCTCATCGCCATGCCGAAGTACAGGATCGTCAGCAGCATGAAGATGAACGCCTGAATGGCGCCGATGAACAGGTCGAAGGGCTTCCAGATGATCTCGCCGAAGGGCACGACGTAGATCGGCAGCAGTGTCGTCATGACGAGGATCATCAGGCCGCCGGAGAAGATGTTGCCAAAGAGACGGAAGGTCAGCGTGATGGGCTTGGTGATCTCTTCGATGATGTTGATCGGCGCCAACGCCGAGTACGGCTGCGCGTAGTGGCGCAGGTAGCCGCGAAGTCCGCGCGCGCGCACCGACTCAACGTGCACCCAGACGATGACCAGCAGCGCCATGGCGAGCGGCAGGTTCACGTCGCCCGTCGGCGAGGGGAGGATCTCCGAGGAGACGCCCGGCTGCAGGGCCGAGGGGATGAAGCCGATCCAGTTCGAGATCAGCACGAACATGAAGATCGTCATGCCGATGGGCACGAAGCGCCGGCCCTTGGGCCCGATCGCCGAGGCGGCGAGGTCGCTCACCTGCTCATAGAGCAGTTCCCAGATGAGCTGAAGCTTGCCCGGCACACCCGAGGTGGCCTTGGCGCGCATGCGAAAGGCGAGCGCGAGGAAGATGACGGCTGCGAGGATCGTGGAGGTCGCGATGTCGGCGTCGATGGCGAGTCCCAGGACGTGAATCGTGGGGTGTACGCCGACGTGGATCTCCTTGGCCGCGTACAGCGTCCTCACTCGATTCCTCCCTTGTCCGCCACCACGCGCAGCACGTTCATCACGAACACGATCTGATAAAGCACAAGCCCTGACACAATACCGATTCCCAGAGGGGCGTTCAGCCAGACGACGCCCAGGATGACGATGGTCATGACAACGAGGCGAGAGGCGGTCTTTCCACCCAGCTGGCGGCGCACCGCCTTGTTGGACTGCTCACCCTTTAGCTCGACGCGCGCGGCCTGGCGATCAAGGAAGCGCAGGTTCACCACGGCCAGGGCCACCCCGAGCGCGACGCCGAGCGCGGCGAGGGGCGGGGCCACGAACGCGGCGACGAGAAAGCCCACGAAACCCACGAGGATGGCCGACAAGGTGGTGCGGCGAAGCAGGCGCGGGAGGGTCTGGGCGGGTAGGTTTTCGAGCACAAGCAATGGGTTTCTCTAGAGGAAACGTCGGACTTGCTTCACTACGCTCAGCACGGCGACGACCGTCCCCAACACTATCCCGAATAGCAGGCCCCCCGGAGCGACGCTCAGGGCGTGGTCGATCCACAGTCCGAGCGCGACGCCGCCGCCCTCACAGAGGGCGATCGTCACACCCATCGTGGCGAAGACCGCCACGCCCGGCAGGTCGCGGGTCGGCCGGTGGAAGCGGTCAGGTTCATCCTGGTCGTGGGGCTCTTCGATCGACTCGCTCATCGCGGGGCCCGCTGATGCTCGGGGGTCGCGTCGACGTCGGGGCGACGCGCGAGGCGAGTGGCCAGCGGTGAGAACCACGTGAAGAGCGCAATCAGCATCAGCGCCACCCCGAAGGGGATGAACACGTTGATCGCCGGCTCGAAGAGGGGAAAGAGCACGAACGCGCACAGCAGGGCCGTCCAGAGCCACAGGATCACGACCGTGCGCCGGTGACCGTGGCCCAGGCGCATCAGGCGG
>DATIVP010000193.1:0-3449 GCA_035465755.1 Acidimicrobiales bacterium
GACAGCACGACATCCGCGTCCTCACCGAGATGCCCTCGACGCGTCGACGAGCGAAGTAGCCGGGGGCCGCTGGTCGAGCGGTCCGAACTTCAGTGGCGCTGCAGGATGAACGTATTTACCGCGTTCGCGAAACCGTCCTCCTCGTTCGTGCTCGTGACGTGATGTGCGGCCAGTTGGACCGCGTCGTCGGCGTTGCCCATCGCAATGGAGAGGCCGGCGACCTCGAACATCGCGACGTCGTTGTGCATGTCGCCGATCGTGGCGATCTCGGCGGGGGCGATGCCGTAGAGCTGGGACAGGTAGGTCACCACCTCACCCTTGTTGGCGTCGGGATGGGTCACGTCGAGGAAGTACGTCTGGGAACGCGTGGCGGCGACGCGCTCGCCGAATCGCCCGTCGATCGCGAGCAGCGCCGCGGCGCCGGCGGAGGGGTCGTCGCTCACCCCGACGATCTTGAGGACGCCACCGTCGATGCCCGTGAAGTCCTCGAGCACCGTCGGCTCGCAGCCGCAGATCCACGCCTCGCGATCGACGTGTGCGCCGTCGAGGTCGAGGACGAACCAGTCGGCGCCCTGATAGACCCAGACCGAGAGGTCGTGGGCGGCGAGCAGTTCGATCGTCGGTGCCACCGCGTCGTCAGGGATCACCTTCTCCTCGATGACGGTGAGATCGGAGTCGACGAGCGCGCCGCCGTTGAACGCGGCCAGGGGAGTCGTGAGCCCGAGCGGGGCGACGAACTGCTCGAGTCCCGTTGGTGGACGAGCGCTGGTGATCGCGAAGCCGATGCCGGCGTCGCGCAGTCGATCCACCGCGGCGATCGCGGACGCCGTGAGTTCCTTCTCCGAGGTCACGAGCGTCCCGTCCACGTCCGAGAGCAGCAGGCGAATGCGACTCACGTCGGCAGGCACCAGTGGTGGGGATCGACGATCCGTGACATCGACGCCGGTCCCCAGGAGCCCTGGGCGTAGGGCTCGACGGGCACCGTCGCGTTGAGCAGCGGCGCAGCGACCTCCCAGAGCCGCTCGATGCCATCGGAGCGGGTGAAGAGCGACCGGCTGCCCAGCATGGCCTCGAGTATCAGGTACTCGTAGGCCGCGAGGTGGTGCGCGGACTGGAACGAGTCCTTGTAGCGGAAAGTCATCACCGCGTCGTCGAGGACCATCTTGGGTCCGGGCTGCTTGGCGAAGAAGTGGGCGCGGATCGAGCCGGGATCGGCGAAGTCCACCACGAGCATGTTCCAGCGCCGAGCGTTCTGGCCCTTGGCCATCGGAAAGAGCCGCATCACCGGCTCCTCGAAGCCGATCGTGATCACCTGACGGCTCTCGGCCAGTGCCTTGCCCGTGCGCAGATAGAAGGGCACGCCCTTCCACCGGGTGTTCTCGACCTCGACGCGCAGGGCCACGAAGGTCTCGGTCTGCGAATCCGGCGCGACGCCCGCCTCGTCGAGATATCCCTCGTACTGGCCCCGAACGACCTGGGCGGGATCGACGGGCAGCATCGACTGGAAGACTTTGTGCACCTCGTCGCGCAGGGGCTGAGCGTCGAGGGAGGTGGGTTGCTCCATCGCGATGAAGCCCAGCACCTGGAAGAGATGGCTCACCACCATGTCGCGAAAGGCGCCGGTGCCCTCGTAGAAGGCACCGCGCCCCTCGACGGTGAGCGTCTCGGGCACGTCGATCTGCACGAAGCGCACGTGGTCGCGGTTCCACAGCGGCTCGAAGAAGCGGTTGGCGAAGCGCAGCGCCAGGATGTTGTCGATCGATTCCTTGCCCAGGAAGTGGTCGATGCGAAAGACCTGGGTCTCGGCGAAGTTCGCCTTGATGACACTGTTGAGCTTCTTCGCCGACTCGAGATCGGTGCCGAATGGCTTTTCGAGGATGACCCGCGCGTTCTCGCCCAGCCCGGACGCACCCAGCATCTCCACCAGGCCGAGCACCGCGCCCGGCGGCACCGCCAGGTGGAAGAGCTTTCTGACCTCGCCGCCCATCTCGCGCTCGGCGTCGTTGATCGCGCGCAGCAGGTCGCCGTACTCGTCGGCGTCGGCCGGCGCGAAGACGATCGACTCGATGAAGGCGTCGCGGGCCACGTCCTGGGTGTCCGACTCACCGAACTCGTCGATGGCCGCGCGCGCGACCTCGCGCAGGGCGTTGGTCGACATCTCCACGCCGGTCGGCGCGGATCCGATGATCCGAAACTGCGCGGGCAAGAGCCCCGCCACCGCTAGGTGGAAGAGTCCCGGCAGGATCTTGCGCCGGGCCAGGTCACCGGTCGCGCCGAAGAGCACGATGACGTGACTGTCGGGGATCTCGATGCCCTCTTGGCGGGGGTGCTTGGTCATGGTGCCTCTCCCAGACTCAGGCGACGAACGCTGCGGCCTTCTCCCACGAGGACGTCGTCGACCAGTTGCGGGGCGAAGAGCCCGTGCTCGACGACCCCGGGCGTCGACGACAGCCGCGCGGCGAGGGTCGCCGGATCGTCGAACTCGCCCTGATAGTCGAGAAGCACGCCCCCGTCGGGGCTCGCCGGAGCCGAACGTCGCGTCGCCGGCGCCAGGCGGCGCATCGTCGCCGTCGAGCCGAAGGCGAGGATCTCGACCGGCACGGGCGGGCGCAGCGACGACACCAGCTTCGAGGAGTCGACGATCACCACGAAGCGCTCGGCCGAGGCCGCGATCACCTTCTCGCGAGTGTGGGCTCCCCCGCCGCCCTTCACGAGCCAGAAGTCACCGGCGACCTGATCGGCTCCGTCGATCGCGAGATCGAGAGGGCCGAGGTCGTCAAAGGGCGACACCTCCAGACCCAACTCGCGGGCGGCCCGCTCGGTCGCCGGCGAGGAGGCCACGTACGTCGCGCGCGGGCCGCTCTGGACCAGGGCGACGAGTAGGTGGGCGACGGTCGAGCCCGTGCCGAGGCCCACCCGCATCCCGTCACGCACGAGCTCGGCGGCCGCCTCGGCCGCGAGGCGCTTCTCGGCGACGGGGTCGCTCATGCCGCGGCCTCGTCGGCCATCACCAGGGCTCGCGGTGGCGCGATTCGCCCCGCGGGGATCGTCGGATCGCCCCGGCGCAGGCGAGCGAGTGCGTCGCGCTTCTCAGAGCCCGTCACCAACCAGAGGATCTCGTCGGCGCGCGCGAGGGCTCGATAGGTCAGGGTCATGCGCGCGTGACCCTGGTAGGGAAGGGTGACGGCGACGAGGTTGTCGTCGTCGAGCACCAGGTCACCCGGCAGCAGAGACGCGGTGTGCCCGTCGGCCCCGAGTCCCAGGTGGACGAGGTCGAAGCGCGCCGGCAGTTGCTCGCCGTAGTGGCGCGCCGCCGCCGCGAGGTCCGCGTCGGTCACCTCCATGGCGACGACTCGTGGCCCGCGCGCGGCGAGCGCCGCGCTGAGCGAACGCAGGTTGCGGGCGGGGTCGTCGGCACCGACGATCCGCTCGTCGACCTGATAGAAGAC
>DATIVP010000194.1:0-1631 GCA_035465755.1 Acidimicrobiales bacterium
CGGGAGAGGACTTCGACGCGCAGTTCGCCGCGCTCGAGGTAGGCGTTGTTCAGTGCGGTGATCTCGAGCTCGCCGCGCGCGCTCGGGGTGAGTTCGCGCGCGAACCTTGAGGCCCGCTCGTCGTAGAAGTAGATGCCCGGCACCGCGTAGCTGCTCTTGGGGACGGCCGGCTTCTCCTCGATGGAGATCACGGTACCGTCCTCGTCGAACTCGACCACGCCGTAGGCGCTCGGATCGCTCACCTGGTAGGCGAAGATGAGCGCACCCTCGACGTCGACGTTCTGGGCCAGGTGGGTGCCGAGGCCGGGTCCGTAGAAGAGGTTGTCGCCGAGGATCAGCGCGCACTTCTCGCCGGCGAGGAACTCCTCGCCCAAGATGAGGGCCTCGGCGAGGCCGTTGGGGTTCTCCTGGATGATCCAGGAGAGCTGCAGGCCAAGGTGCGAGCCGTCACCGAGCAGGCGCTGGAACGCGGCCTGATCGTGGGGGGTCGTGATGAGCAGGATCTCGCGCAGCCCGGCGAGCATGAGCGTCGACAGCGGGTAGTAGATCATGGGCTTGTCGTAGATCGGCAGCAGCTGCTTGGACACGGCCCGGGTGATGGGGTGCAGGCGCGTACCGCTGCCGCCCGCCAGGATGATTCCCTTCACTCCATTAGTATAAGAGGCCGTTCCCGGGCCGAGAATTGAGGTGTCGCCATGCGCGCAGTGATCACCGGCGCCGCCGGATTCATCGGGTCGCGCTTTAGCGAGATGTTCCTCGCCGAGGCGTCGCGCCTCGGTTACGACGAGGTTGTCTTGTTGGACGCGTTGACCTATTCGGGGCGTCGCGAGAACTTAGAGGCCGTCCTCGACGATCCGCGCGTCACCTTCGTGCACGGCTCGATCGTCGACCAGCCCACCTGCGAGAGCGCGCTCGAGGGCGCCGCCGCGGTCGTGCACTTCGCGGCCGAGAGCCACGTGGACCGCTCCATCTCGGGCGCGCGCGCCTTCTACGAGACCAACGTGATCGGCACGCATCAGCTGCTCGAGAGCGCGCGATCACGCGGGGTCGGCCGCTTCGTCCACGTCTCGACCGACGAGGTCTACGGCACGATTCCCGAGGGTTCGTGGCGCGAGGATCACCTGCTCGAGCCGAACTCTCCCTACTCGTCATCGAAGGCCGCCTCGGACCTGGCCGCGCTGGCCTATCACCGCACCTACGGGCTCGACGTGCGCGTGACGCGCTGCTCGAACAACTACGGTCCTCGCCAGTACCCGGAGAAGGTCATCCCTCTCTTTGTCACCAACCTCTTCGACGGACTGCAGGTCCCCCTCTACGGCGACGGGCTGAACGTGCGCGACTGGCTCCACGTTGACGACCACTGCCGCGGCGTGCTCGCGGTCCTCGAGGGCGGGCGCGCCGGTGAAATCTACAACATCGGCGGCGGCACCGAGCTGACGAATCGCGAGCTGACCGCGCGACTGCTCGAGCTGTGCGGCGCCGACGAGTCGAGCATCGAGCCCGTCGCCGACCGCCTCGGCCACGACCGGCGCTACAGCGTCGACTGGACGAAGATCCACACCGAGCTCGGCTACTCCCCGCGGGTCGACTTCGCCGAGGGCCTGGCCGCGACCGTGCAGTGGTACCGCGAC
>DATIVP010000195.1:0-10062 GCA_035465755.1 Acidimicrobiales bacterium
TCGCCCCCGGACAGATAGTCGGCCATCGTCAGCAGGTCGGCGACCGCCTGGGTCGGATGGGCAACGTCGCTCATCAGATTCACGAGCGCCATCGTGTCGTTGGTCGCGCGCCGGATCCGCTCGAGCGTCCCGTGGCGACGAACGCGAAGCCCCGCGACCGCGAACATCTGAGACAGGGTGCGTCCGACGTCTTCGGCGCTCTCACGCGTGTCGATCCCGATCTCGTCGTCGCCAAAGAAGGTGACGTTGCCGCCCAGGTCGTGCACGGCCGTCGAGGCCGCCGCGCGGGTGCGAAGGCTCGGCCGCTCGAAGACGAGCGCGACTTCGTCGTGGGCGAGCACCGCCGGCCCCTCACTGGTGGCGAGGTCGCACACTCGCAGCAGTCCGTCCGCACCGAGGGCGTCGATGGTGAGAAAGTGTCGCGTCATTGGGTCACCTCCGTAGTCGGAATCTCGCCGTTCAGGGCACGCGACAGCGCGTGGGGCCGGGCGCCGTTGGCCAGAGTGACGATTCGCGCACCGCCGTCGAGGGCCGCGAGCGCGGCTTGGGCCTTGGGCCGCATTCCCTCGCGCGCGGCGCCCGAATCGACGAGCCCCGCGAGTTGGTCGTAGGTGAGAGTGGAGATTGCGCTCGCGGCGTCGGCGGCGTCGGCGCGAATCTGATCGACGTCGCTCAAGAGCACCAGACGCTCGGCGTCGAGCGCGTGCGCCAGTGCACCGGCCGCGGAGTCGGCGTTGCAGTTGAGGAGGTCGCCCGCCCCGTCAAGGGCCACGGACGAGACAACGGGAACGAGGCCCGCGTCGAGTAGGGCCACCACGGAGTCCACGCGCACCGCCGGCGCGCCCGCGGCGCGTCCCCACGGATCTCCCAAGGACGTCGCGCGAAAGAGTGAACCGTCAGCACCGTTGAGTCCCACCGCGGGCAGGCCCGCCTGGTTGAACGCCGCCACGACGCGCAGGTTGACTTCGGACAGAGCCATCGCCACGATGCGCATCGTGGCGTCGTCGGTGACGCGCAGTCCGTCGACGAAGCGGCTTTCGAGCCCCACGCGCGCGAGCAGTTCGGCGATCTGGGGCCCGCCGCCGTGGACCACCACCACTCGCTCGCCGGCGAAGAGCAGTCGTGTGACGTCGGCCGCCAGATCGCCGAGGACCGTACTGGTTGTCGCGAGGTCATCGAGGGCGTGCCCGCCGATCTTGACGACGATCGTCACGGCGTGACCCCCGCGCGCGGCAACCCGAGCGTCTCGTCGAGGCCGACCGCGACGTTGAAGGCCTGCACGGCCTGGCCCGCGGCGCCCTTGACCAGGTTGTCGATAGAGCTGAGGGCGACCAACCAGCCGGTGCGCTCGTCCACTCGCGCGCTGACGAAGCACAGGTTCGAGCCCACGGGATCCTTCAGTGTCGGCGGCGCCTTGGTGACCACGACGAAGGGCTCATCGCGATAGGCGCTCGCGAGCACCTGAAGGGCGTCGGCGCTCGTGAACCCGCTCCGGCGCGGGCGAGCGTAGGCGGTGACGAGCATGCCCCGACTGGCCGGGACGAGGTGCGGAGTGAAGAGGAGTTGGGCGCGGAGCTCTTGTTCCATCTCGGGCGTGTGGCGGTGGGTCAAGAGGCTGTACGCCTCGGCGTTGGCGGCCAGGCGCGGATAGTGCAGTCGTTCGCTGATCGCGCGCCCGGCGCCGGACACCCCGCTGAGGGCGTTGACCACGATGCCGTCTCGCTCGATCAGGTCGGCGTCGAGGAAGGGACCTAGGGCCAGGGACGTCGCGGTGGGATAGCACCCTGGCACCGCGACGAGCTGGGCGCCGACAAGTTCGCCCCGGTGTCGCTCGACGAGGCCGTAGACAGCGCGCGCGAGCAGTTCGCTCGAGCGGTGCGTCGACTGGTACCACGTCGCGTAGGCGTTGGGATCCTTCAGTCGGTAGTCCGCGCCGAGGTCAATGACGCGCACCCCCCGTTCGACCAGGTCGGGAACCCAGTTCTGGCTCTGGCCGTGGGGCAGGGCGAGGAACACCGCATCCACCTCGGCGCCCGCCAGGTCGCTCGTGGGCGCGAAGCGCTGATCCCCGTAGAGCGCAGCGAGGGCCGGCGCGTGCACGCCGATCGGCGTGCCGGCCGCGCTCTCGCCGGTGGCGAGCGCGACCTCAAGGTCGGGGTGCGAAGCCGCCAGGCGCAGCAGCTCCTGACCCGCGTACCCCGAGGCTCCGACGACTGCGACTCTCATAGTGACATTTTATGCACAGTCAGCAATAAAAATGCAACTATCCGCGGCGCCGACTAGTCTGGTCGCGTGTCACGGCGCGGCTGGGTCCTCTTTTCGATCATGAGCGTGCTCTGGGGCATCCCCTACCTGCTCATCCGCGTCGCCGTGCGCCAGCTCGACCCCGGGGTCCTCGTGCTCGCGCGCACCGGACCCGTCGCCCTCTTGCTGGTGCCCCTCGTGGCCTCGCGACGCCAGCTGGGACTCCTCGCGCGCAACGCGGGCTGGATCATCACCTTTGGCGTCATCGAATTCGGGATCCCCTGGTTCTTGATGGCAACGTCGGAGCGCCACATCACGAGTTCCCTGACCAGTCTCTTGATCTGCGCCGTGCCCATGTTCTCGGTCCTCGCCCAGCGACTGCGCCACTCGGGCGAGACCACGAGCCCCACCCGACTCGCGGGCCTGGGCGTGGGTGCCGTCGGCGTGGCCCTGCTGGTGGGACTCAGCGTCCACGGCGGTTCCTTCGAGTGGATCGCGATGATGCTGGTCGTCGTGCTGGGCTACACCGTGGGGCCGATCATCCTGGCCACGCGGCTCACCCACGTGCCCGGACCGGTGGTCGTCGCGGGGGCGACCGCGGTCGTGGCGCTCGCCTGGCTGCCGTGGTCGATCACCCACTGGCCGGCGGCGGTCGACGCGAAGACCTGGTGGTCGATCGGCGTGCTCTCGATCTTTTGCACCGCGGGCGCGTTCCTCGCCTTCTTCGAGCTGGTCAAGGAGGTCGGCTCCACGCGCAGCGTCGTCGTCACCTACGTCAACACCGCGCTCGCGGTCGTCTTGGGCATCCTGCTACTCAACGAGCCACTCACCATCGGCATCGTCATCGGCTTCCCGCTCGTCCTGCTCGGCAGCGTGCTGGCCACCTCGTCGCGCGCGTCAGGCGTCGAACTCGCCGGCGACGCGCACCGCGCCGTCCACCACTAGCCACATCCGACGCGCGGCGACGGCGAGGCGAACGTCGTCACCGGCTTCGAGCGATCCCAGGTGCACGACCGTCGCCGCGCGCGGCGCCGGTCCGGCCACTTCGCTCACGGCTTCCCAGACCGCGGCGTTATTGACGTGTCCGACGATGTCGAGGTCGCTGCGGCGTATCGGCCACGGCCGCTTCGGCGCGGCCGCGTCGAGGTCGGCGGAGTCGACGCGGCCCGAAACCTTGCGCGCGGCGCTCTCGCCGTAGATCTCGATGAAGTCGCGCCGCACCCGGCGGGGCCTCCCGTCGGGGCCCACCGGCACCCACAGGGCGGTCGCGTCGATCAGCGTCCGGCCCTCGACGGTGACGTCGCTGCGCCGCTCGGCCCAGGCCGCACCCGTGCCCCCGCACCAGGTCGACACCGTGACGTGCTCGCCCAGCGTCGGCCACCGGCCGCCCTCGGCGACGCGCACACTGGTGCGCCGCACCACCCAGGTGTCCTCATCGGCGCCGACCGCGTCATCCCAGTCGTCGCCGGCCACGTCTTGGAGATAGCGCGCCAGAGCGTCGGGACGCAGCGATCCCTCCGGCCCCACATCGCCCAGGTGCACCCGTCGCGAGTGCGAGAATCGTCGCCCACTCTGCGGAACGGGGACGAAGTCGATCACGCGCGCAGCGTCGCCCCGAGATCACCCGCGGCGCCCAGCAGCGCCGCGCGCGCGCCGCTGATGTCCGCGTCGTCCAGAGTGCGGTCCGGCGCCACCAACGACACCGCGTAGGCCAGGCTGCGCCCGCCCTCGACACCGGCGTAGACGTCAAAGAGCGTCACCGATTCGACGAGATCGCTGGCGAGCGACAGGGCCGCGGCCAGGTCGGCGGCGTGCACCTGCGCCGGCGCCACGAAGGCGAGGTCCATGGTCGCCGACGGGTACCGGCTGGGAACCGCCACGTCCGTGGCGCGTCGCGTGGCGCGCGCGGGATCGGCCAGGGCGTCGACGTCGAGGTCCACCACCCCCAAGCGGCGTCCGACGGCCATCGGCGCGAGCCGTTCGACGAGAGAGGGCTCCGCCTCGCCCACGACGCCCAGCACCGCCCCGCTCGCGCGATCCACGAGTCGCGCGCCGCGCGTGGGGTGGATCCCCGGAGCGACCTCGTCGGCCGAGCGCACGACGACGTCGGCCAGGCCCAGTCGCGCTGCGATCACGTGCCAGAGAGCGACCGCACAGGCGGCGTCGTCTCCCTCGCGGCCCAACACGATGCACAGACGCTCGTTCTCCATCGGCAGGTCGAGCTCGATGGTGCCGCCCGCTCCCCCACGCGTGCGCCGCGGCGAGTCGGCGAGTTCGGGATGGATGAAGACCGCGCCCAGCTCGCCGAGCAACACGTCGCCGCGGTGGCGCTCGAGGTTGCGCCCCCAAGCGCGCAGCAGCCCGGTGAGCAACGTCGCGCGCATCACCGATTCGTCGGCGGCGAGCGGATTGGTCACCCGCACCCGCGCGCGACCGGGGTGGATCAGGTCGAAGTCCTCGTCCGAGCCCAGGGTCGGTGTCCAGGCCTCGAAGACCCCCAGGTCGACGATCGTGTCACGCAGGCGTCGTCGCAGGCGCTGACGCTCCGTGATGGCGCCCGGCGCCGCCCAGGTGGGCGTGCGCCGCGCCAGTCGGCGATAGCCGTAGAGACGAGCGATCTCTTCGATCACGTCCGCGCGCCCGGCGGCCCCGCGGCGCACGTCGCTGCGCGCGCTCGGGGCGGTGACCTCGAGATCGCCGTCACGGCGCCGCGCGTCGAAGTTGAGCGCCTTCAGGATCCGCAGCACCTTCTCCTCGGGAATCGCCGTGCCCAGAGCTCGCTCGACGTCGTCGGGTCGCAACGTCACTGCGGAGGGTTCGGGCACGTCACCACGCACGTCGATCGGCTCGGCCAGCCACTCGAGGTCAGGACAGGTCTCGGCGAGGATCGCGACGAATCGTGCCACCGCGCGCAGCGCGAGGTTCGGATCCACTCCGCGCTCGAAACGGTTCGACGCCTCCGAACGCAGCGCGTGGCGCTTCGAGGAGCGCGCGATGGTCATCGGGTCGAACGCCGCGGCTTCGAGCAGCACTTCGGTCGTGTCCCCGCTGATCTCGCTGGCGGCGCCACCCATGATGCCCGCGAGTCCGAGCACGCGGTCCTCGCCGTCGACGATCACGCAGTCGACGCCGGTGTCGCCCAGCCCTCGTCCCGCCTTGGCCAGCTCACGCGTGGCGCCGTCGAGTGTCACCAGCGTCTCGCCGGGTCGCGCGGCCCGCGCGCGCAGGGCGCGGCCGGCGACGTGGGCCGCATCGTAGGGGTGGGTCGGCTGACCCAGCTCGAGCATCACCAGGTTCGACGCGTCGACGACGTTCGAGATCGGCCGCATCCCCGCGTTGACGAGGCGCTGGGCCACCCACGTCGGCGACGGGCCAACGGCCACGTTGCGCAGCACAGATACCGTGAGTCGCTGACAGAGCGAGGGGTCCTCGATGCCAGCCGCCGCCACCTGGGCACTCGGGGTCGCCGAGTTCGTCGTGGCCAGGCGAGGGGCTCTCAGAGGTCGCTCGAAGCGGGCGGCGAGGTCGCGCGCGACACCCTCGATCGACCAGGCGTCGGGTCGGTTGCCCTCGACCGAGATGTCAAAGACGACGTCGCGGGTGATGGACAGGGCCTCGAGGAGGGCGTCCCCCTCCACCGCCTCGACGTCGTTGAGGATCATCAGTCCGGCGTGGTCGTCGCTCAGGCGAAGTTCGCGCGCCGAGCACAGCATGCCGTTGCTCGTCACCCCGCGCATCTGACGTCGGGCGATCTCAAAGCCGCCGGGCAGGACAGCTCCCACCGGCGCCATCGGCACGCGGTCGCCTTCGGCGAAGTTGCTCGCCCCGCAGACGATCTCCACCGGTCCGTTGCCGGCGTCGACGACGACGAGGCGGATGCGATCGGCGCCCGGGATTGGTCGAATCTCCGTGACGCGCGCGACGATGACGTCCTCGAGTCCCTCGCCCACGCGTTCGATGCCCTCAACCACCAGGCCGAGGTCGTCGAGCGCCTCGCGCAGCTCCTCCACCGACTCGTCGAGGTCGACGAATTCGCGCAGCCAGTTGAGAGAGACCTTCACGAGAACTGCTCCAGGAATCGAACGTCGTTCTCAATCAGGGCGCGCATGTCGGCAATCTGATGGCGCATCTGAGCGCAACGATCGATGCCAAAGCCAAAGGCGAATCCGCTCCACTCCTCGGGATCGATCCCCACCGCGGCGAAGACCGCGGGGTCGAGCATGCCGCATCCGCCCAGCTCGATCCACCCGGTGTGCGAGCAGGTCCGACAGCCTGCGCCGCGACAGATCGTGCAGGTGATCTCGAACTCCGCCGAGGGCTCGGTGAAGGGGAAGTACGCCGGGCGCAGGCGCGACTCGATGTCCTCGCCGAAGTAGGCCCGCGTGAAGGTCTCGATCACCCCGGCGAGGTCGGCGAAGGTGATGCCACGGTCCACTACGAGCCCCTCCACCTGGTGGAACGCGGCCAGGTGGCGCGAGTCGGGGGTGTCGCGCCGGTAGCAGCGCCCCGGCATGACCGAGTGCACCGGCAGGGTTGCCGCCGCGACCGCCGCCTCCATCAGGTGTATCTGGGTGGGCGAGGTGTGCGTGCGCAGCACCACGGTCTCGGGCTCGCCCAATTCCACGTAGAACGTGTCCCACATGCCGCGCGCCGGGTGCGCCGGGGGGATGTTGAGCGCCTCGAAGTTGTACCAGTCGCTCTCGACCTCTGGCCCGTCGGCGACGCGAAATCCCATGGCCACGAAGACGTCTTCGAGCTCGCGCTGGGTCGTCGCGACGAGGCTCGGGTGCCCGGGGGCGAGGTGCCAGGGCACCTGGGAGGCCACGACGTCGCCCAGGTCCATCCGGTCAGCCTCGAGGCGTCGTTCGCGCTCGCGGGTCTCGAGCAGCGCGCGGCGCGCCGCGAAGGCCTCTTCGACCTGTCGGCGGGCGTCCTGGAGGGTCGCGCCGGCCGCGGCACGATCCTCCGGCGCCAGGGCACCGAGGCTGCGTTGGAGCGCGACGAAGGCCGATCGACGTCCAACCAGCGTGGCGTAGGACTCGTCGAGCGTGGTCAGATCGTCGGCGGCCTGGATCGCGGCGAGGGCGCGCGCCGTCTCGTCGTCGAGAGTCGCGAGTGGAGATGACGTCATGATCCACCAAGGCTAGGACGTGGGGCCGCGCCCTTCGCGTCTTCGCGCTGCCACATCGCGCGAAAGGCGACGAGTGACGCCGCGACTCCGGCGTTGAGGCTCTCACTGGCGCCCGCCATGGCGATGCGAAACGTGCCCGCGCACGCCCCGATCGCCGCGGCGTCGAGTCCTTCGGCCTCGCTGCCGATCACGACCACGTTGGCCCCCGAGAGGTCGACGTCGCGCACGTCCCTCTCACTGTCGAGAACCGTCGCCCAGGTCAGCGCGCCCTGGCCCGCGAAGTGCTCGAGCACCGCGTCGAGCTCGCCCACGGCCACGGGGATCTGAAAGATGGCGCCGGCGCTCGCGCGCAGCGCCTTGGGGTTGCACGGGTCGACCGACTGACCGGTGAAGACAACGCCGCGGGCCCCGGCCGCCTCGGCGGAACGAATGATCGTTCCCGCGTTGCCGGGGTCGCGCAGGTCATGGGCGACGATGACGAGCCCGTCGCTCGCCACGCTCGCGACTTCGACGACGGGTAGGTGCACGCTCGCCATGACGCCCTGGGGGGTCGCCGCGTCGGCCACGCGCTCAAACGTCGCCCCCGCCAAGGCGAGAACGCGCACCCCCTCGTCGCTCGCGCCTGCGACGAGCGCCGCCACGACCGGCCGGGCCAGTGCGTCGACGTCGACGTAGAGCGCTTCGAAGTGGGCGTGCGCGGCCAGGGCCGCCTCCACGAGGTCGGGGCCTTCAATGACGCACACGCCCTCGCTCCAGCGCAGGGCGCGCTTTTGGACGAGACGACGCAGTCGTCGCACCCGCTGGTGCGACGGCCCGAGCGTCTCGATGATGGCCTACTTCGCGAGGGCCTCGGTGGCCTGGGCCACGAGGGCTGCGAAGGCCGCGCTGTCGTTCACCGCGAGATCGGCCAGGATGCGACGGTCCACCTCGATGCCGGCGGCGTTGAGCCCGGCGATGAAGCGGCTGTAGCTGAGGCCGTGCGCCCGGGTGCCGGCGTTGATTCGCTGGATCCAGAGCTTGCGGAACTCGCCCTTGCATGCCCTGCGGTCGCGAAACGCGTACACCCCGGAGTGCTGGACGGCCTGATTGGCGGCCCGGAACGTGCGGCTGCGGTCACCGTAGTAACCCTTGGCCTCCTCCAGGACTGCCTTGTGGTGCTTCTTGGCGTTGACCGCCCTCTTTACTCGAGCCATGACGTTTCCTCTCTAACGATCTTCTAGAGCCCCAGGAGCTTCTTGATGTTCTTCTCGATGCCCGGGGCGATGTCGGTCTCACGGCCCAGACGGCGCGAGCGCGTCGAGGACTTCTTCTCCATGATGTGGCCGCGGAACGCCTTGCGCCGACGCAGCTTGCCGCTGCCGGTGATCTTGATGCGCTTCTTCGCGCCGCTGTCTGTCTTCATCTTCGGCATCTCAGCCCTCCTGTAGTGATTCGCTCGCCGCGGCGCTTGTTTCGCCCTCGGTGATATCGGTCTTCGCCTCGGCGACCTTCGCCTTGGCCTTGCGCTCGGGCCCGAGCACCATGATCATGTTGCGCCCGTCGAGCTTGGCCGCCGACTCCACCTTGGCGACTTCGGTGAGCTTTTCGACGATGCGGTCGAGAATCTTCTTGCCCAGTTCCGGGTGCGCGGACTCGCGTCCGCGGAACATGATCGTGATCTTTACCTTGTGACCTTCGAGAAGGAACTTCTCGACCAGACGGGTCTTGGTGTCGAAGTCGCCGGGACCGATCTTGGGCCGGTACTTCATCTCCTTGACCCCGACGTTCTGGGACTTGCGGCGCGATTCCTTCGCCTTCTGGGCCTCGTCAAACTTGAACTTGCCGTAGTCCATGATCCGACACACCGGCGGAGCCGCCGTCGGGGCGATCTCCACGAGATCCAGATCGAGACTGCGGGCCAGTGCCAGCGCCTCACGCGTCGAGGTCACGCCACGCTGGTTGCCTTCGTGGTCGATGAGTCGAATGGTGTCGACGCGGATGCGTTCATTGACGCGGTGGTCACCCGGGCCTGTTGCGATAACTCTCTCCTTGCTCTCCGCGACGTCTTCGACGTCGCCACGGCAAGCAGGGCGCAAACTCCTCTAAACCCGGCGCGCTCGGCGCACCAAGGTGGACGTTGGACCTGCCAACCTCACTTGCTGTGAACTGGTACAAGGCTAGCAGACCGGCCCAGGGCAGAACTCTTAGGTGCTCTTTAGCCTGCCCGACCGAGATCCTTACACTGTCGGCGTACTTTTTCCTCAGAGCGAGAGCTCGCCAGTTTCCGCCGGCGGTGGTGTACCTCCCAGCGCCACCGCCGAGCGGAACTCCCACTACCGTGGTGGCCGTGGAGGAGACTTCCCCCCTCGATGAGATCGCCGAACTGCGCGCCACGCCCGTCACCGACGTGCTGGCGACGCACATCTTCTACCTGATCCAGGTGGCCGCGGTGCACCTCGCCGCGACACCGGCCAACCTCGAAGACGCCGCCCTGGTGATCGACGTCGTGGCCGCGATCCTCGCCGCCGGCGGCGATCGCTTGGGCGAACACGTCGAGCTCTATCGCAACGCCCTCGCCGAGGTCCAGCAGGTCTACGTACGCGCGGCCAGCCTCTGACAGCGCTGCCCCGCCGGAATCCCGGCGGGGCAGCGCTGCGAGGGCGGTGGAACTACTTGATGTAGCCCGGAATCGGCGTGATCTTCTGCTT
>DATIVP010000196.1:0-2936 GCA_035465755.1 Acidimicrobiales bacterium
GCATGGCCCTCTTCGCCCACGTGGCCAGCGCCGTCGCACCCGGGGGGCACCTCTACGTCTCGGGTCACCACGTCGAGGCGCTCGGAGTCGCGGGGCCACCGGACGCGGCCCGCCTCTACACCGAGGAGATCGTGCGCGACGGCTTCTCCGGCCTCGACATCCTTCGCCTGGAGCGTGTCGTTCGAGCGGCCGAGGCCGAGGGGCCCGCGGTGGTGGACGTCGTGCTGTGGGCCAGTCGCCCACTCACCACCGGCTAGGGCGACGCGACGAACGCCCCATCGGGTGGGCGAGTTGCTGGCAAGCCTTCAGCAATCGCCGCGGACCGCGTCAGTTCAGCGGCCGGAGGCTCGCGCGGCGGCACTCTCGCGCCCGCAGCGTACTGGCGCCCGCGAGCACGGTCGCCGCGAGGGCCGGCCAGGCCCAGGTGCTGGCGACGCTGAAGAGGACGACGGAGATGAGGGCGAGCTCGGCCAAGATGACGGACACCATGAGCAGCGCGTACGGGCCGTACTCGCGGGCCGCTCGGTTCACCTTGTCCGACTCGGCGACCCGTCGCGACCAGAAGGCACGAAGGACCTCGCGCTTCTCGCTGAACGTGCAGCTTCGATAGGTGGTGAGTCCCACGGGGACATCGTATAGAGCAACCCCGAGTCAGACGCCACGGCGGCCCGATCGAAGTGAGCGGCTAGTGGTGGTCGGTCCCTTGGTGGAGCTTTTCGGCGAGGTGCTCCCACTCGCGACTGAAGCGATAGGAGTGCTGGGCGGGTGGCTGGGGAGCCTGGGTCTCGATCCAGCGCACCAGGCCGTCGCTGCGGTTCTCGAACCCGTGGTCGGCGCCGACGCCGGCCCACAGGACGTCGCCGGGATGCAGCACCAGTTCGTCCCCGTCGACCAGGGCGTGGACTTCGCCCTCGACGAAGATGTAGGCCTCTTCGAAGGGGTGATCGTGCGGGTGGGCGATCGCCGTCGGCTGGTAGTCGACGATGAACATCGTGTGCAGCTTCGCGCCGACGCGCTGGTCGATGAGCATGCGCACGCCGATGCCGCTGTAGGCGAGCAGGGCCGTGGCCATGCTCGGCGACGCGTTCGGGTCGGCGACCGGCGCACCGTGGGCGAGCTTCTTCAGGTCCATCGACGCGGCGTCGAAGCGCACCGCGTGCTGGTTGCGCGGATCGCGCATGTCGGGAATGACGGGCGCGGACTCGGCGAGATTGTCACCGGTGAAGAACGTGTCCTCGCGCCGTCCGTCGTCGAGCTCGCCCGGGGCGCTCATCTGCAGCCAACGTGCCGCCTCGAGCGCGCGCAGCGCGTACGTGACGCCCACGGGGATCACCATGGCGTGGTCCGGCCCCAGGTGCGTCGTCTCGCCGAGCATGGTGATGGCGAGCGTGCCGTCAAAGACGTAGAGACTCACCTCAAAGGAGTGCACGACGGCGTCGACGTGACCGTCGGCGGCGAGGTGACCCACTGACAGGCTCATGTGGGGCGACCCCGTGGCCCGGCTGATGAGGACCTGCTGGGCGAATCCCTCGCTCGAAGCCGCGTACTTCTGCGGCTTCTCCGCGGCGCTGTCGTCGATGCGTGTGACGTAGTACATGGAGTTCCTTTCCGATTCGACGGGTGCTACTTGAGCAGCCAGCCGCCGTCCATCGCGAGGTTCACCCCGTTGACACCGGTGTTGTCCAGCAGGAAGAGGACGGATCCGACGATCTCGCTCATCGTGACCAGGCGCCCCAGGGGCGTGCGGTTCACGATGTGGCTGTTGTCCTTGTTCTCCCAGTAGGGGCTGTCGCCGATGATCCCCGGGTGGATCGCGTTGACGCGCACTGGCGCCAGTTCGCAGGCCAACGTGTGGACCATGCCAACCACGCCGCCATTGACGGTCGACACGGTGGTCGAGCCGGGGTAGGGGCGCTCGAGGGCCAGACCACCGAAGAGGACGACGGACGCGGTGCTCGTGAAGCGGTCGCGTAGGGCGTGGATTGCCTCGGCGTAGCCCACCAACTTGAGCGTGACCAGACGCATCGCGCCCGCGATGTTGTAGTCGGCGATCGTGTTCGCGTCTCGCTCGATGGCGGGAATGATGAGGTCGTCGACGGAGCCGACCGACGAGAGCGATGACGCGATGGCCTCAGGTTGAGAGAGGTCGACCGCGAGCGGGATCGTTCCGAGACCGATCTCGGCGGCGGCTGCCTGGGCCGAATCGATCGTGCGACCCGAGAGATAGACGGTCGCCCCCTGCGCGGCGAGCGTCTTGACGATCTCTCGTCCGATGCCTTGCGTGCCCCCGAGGACGACGGCGGTGCGCCCCGTGCCCTTCGACTCACCCTGCGTCATGTGTCCCCCTCACTATGTTCAGTGTGAATAAACATATCCGATGTTGGTGTCGGGTCAAGGTTGAATCCTTCGCTTCGCGTCACTGCGCCGAATCTCCCACACGTAGCTCGGGCGAGGCGCGTCTGATCGCCAGCAACGTTGCCAGTACTGCGCGCGTGCTCGATTGCAGGAGGCGTCCACGGGCGGCGGCGCCATGGAGAACAGTGTGTGAAGTGGCTCTTGACATCAGTGAACACGGTGATACGCTGAGCGAGATTCTGAACAGATCAACTAAGGGGGGGGCATGAACAAGCCCATCAGCACGTCCGGCGAGTCACTCGAACACGGTCGTTCCATCGTCTTTCGCAACGGCATCGTCCTGACCATGGACGACGCCCGGCGCGTCATCAAGAACTGCGACGTTCTCGTGGTGGGTGGAGAGATCAAGGAGATCGGCCCGAACATCCAGGCACCCGCCGACGCGCTGTCGATTGACTCCAGTGGCGGGATCATTATGCCCGGCATGATCGACACGCACCGGCACATGTGGCAAACGGCGATGCGTGCCTACGGGGCCGACTGGACGCTGTCACAGTACTTCGTCTGGTACTACCTCGAGC
>DATIVP010000197.1:0-20594 GCA_035465755.1 Acidimicrobiales bacterium
CAACCGCAGGGTCTTTGGCCAGAGCGTCATCGACTTCGAACTCACCCGGGTCAAGCTGGGCACGATGGCCGCGATCATCCAGTGCGCGCGCCAGTTCTCTCTCTCCGTCGCGCGCCTGATGGGCAGCGGGACCGGATCGCTCGAAGCCTCGATGGCCAAGGCCTACGTGTGCCGCGCGGCCGAGTGGGTCACGCGCGAAGCGATGCAGATCCACGGCGGCATGGGCTACGCCGAGGAGTACCCCGTGAGCCGCTACTTCGTCGACGCGCGGGTCCTCTCGATCTTCGAGGGCGCGGACGAGACCCTGTGTCTCAAGGTCGTGGCGCGACGCCTCGTGGAGGGTTAGCCCTCGTCGATCGTGAGTGCCGGGTGCACCGCGCCCAGCGTGGTGCCCGCCGCGTGACGGTCGGGGGCCTCGCCGCGCGAGCGCTGAGCGCGCAGCGCCGCGGCCTCCCAGCGTGACTCGACGCGCCCGAAGCGCCACAGCGCGAGCGCCGCGACCCACACGACCACGAAGATGCCCACGATGATGAACCCCGCGCGGTTGATGTCAAAGCGCGCCGCGTAGTTCCACAGCCCGCCGGTGAGGTGCAGCTGGTTGGCGAGGACCTGAGCGAGCTCGAGGGTGCCGATGAAGAAGGCGACGAAGACGCTCAGACCGGTGATCGCGATGTTGTAGTACACCTTTCGCACCGGCTTGGAAAAGGCCCAGCCGTAGGCGAAGTTCATGAAGGAGCCGTCGATCGTGTCGAGCAGGCTCATGCCCGCGGCGAAGAGGATCGGCAGCGACAGGATCGCCCACAGGGGCAGCCCCGCGGCCACCGACGTGCCGGCCAGCACCAAGAACGCGACCTCGGTCGCCGTGTCAAAGCCCAGGCCGAACAGCACGCCGAGGGGGTACATCTTCCAGGGCGCGTCGATGCTGCGCGCGAGGGGGCCGAAGAAGCGCATCATGAACCCGCGCGCGTTGAGGTGCTTCTCCAGCTGTGAGTCGTCAAAGCGCCCCTGGCGCATCTCGACGAAGAGCCGCACGATGCCCACGAGGATGATCAGGTTCAACGTCGCGATGAGATAGAGGAAGCCGCCCGAGACCACCGTGCCCACCAGCGTGCCGTAGTGGTGCAGGGGCGAGTGGGCGTCGCGCACCTGGCTGCCCAGGGCCCGGGCCCCCAATCCCAGCAGCACGGTCAGGGCGAAGACCACCGAGGAGTGTCCGAGCGAGAAGAAGAAGCCCACCGACAGAGGGCGCTTGCCCTCGGACATGAACTTGCGCGTCGTGTTGTCGATCGCCGCGATGTGATCGGCGTCGAAGGCGTGGCGCATGCCGAGCGTGTAGGCGAGCACCCCGGTGCCCACGCCGATCATCTTGGTGCCCGAGACGCCGACGTGGCGCATCGCGGCCACGGCGAGCAGCGCGGCGCCGAGGACGTGGAGGAACACGATGAAGCCGAACATCGAGTAGAGGCGACGGCGCTCGAGCCCGCTGTAGGACGTTCGCGAGTCGCCGCGCGACTGGCTCGACTCGGTGACGGTGGCCATGACGGCCACCTTAGTGGGAGTGATTCCTAATAACGCTGCTAGCCGGCCGAACGGGTCAGGCCCGCGCGTTCGCCGCGACTGAGGAACTTGATCGCCATCTTGCGGCTGGCCTCGTCGATCATCTCGTCGCCGAACATCACGGCGCCGGTGTGGTTCTCCTCGGTCGCCACGCGATAGGCCTCGAGGATGTCCCAGGCCCGGTCGAACTGCTCTTGGGTGGGCGAATAGACCTCGTTGAGCACGAGTGCCTGATCCGGGGTGAGGGCCCACTTGCCGTCGTAGCCCAGGATGTGGGTGCGCTGGGCGAAGTCGCGCAGGGCGTCGAGCTCGCGGACCTTGAGAAACGGACCGTCGATGACCTGAAGGCCGTTGGCCCGCCCGGCCATGAGGATGCGAGAGAAGACGTAGTTGAAGTGGTCCCCGGGGTACTCGGGGATCGCCACCCCGCCGGTCAGCACCGGCATCTCGATCGAGGCCGCGAAGTCGGCCGGGCCGAAGATGATCGTCTCGAGGCGCGGCGAGGCGGCGCAGATCTCGTCGACGTTGATCAATCCCCGAGCCGTCTCGATCTGGGCCTCGATGCCGATGTGGCCCACGGGCAGTCCGGCGTTCTTCTCCACCTGGGTGAGCAGCAGGTCCATCGCCACGACCTCGGCCGCCGACTGGACCTTGGGCAGCATGATCTCGTCGAGTCGCGGACCGGCCTGTCCGACGACCTCGATCACGTCGCCGTAAGTCCAGGCCGTATCCCAGGCGTTCACGCGCACGCACAGAACCCGCTCGCCCCAATCCTGGGTGCGAATCGCCGCGACGACCTTGGCGCGCGCGGCGACCTTCTCGTTGGGCGCCACCGAGTCCTCGAGGTCGAGGAAGGTCATGTCGGCCACGGCGCTCGGGGCCTTGGCGAGGAAGCGGTCCGAGGAGCCGGGCGTGGACAGGCACGAGCGGCGCGGGAGGTTGCGAGAGCGTTCTGACATGGGCGAGAGCCTATTGCGGGCCCGACGCGGGGTACGCCGAACGGGCCTGAACGGAGACGTCGTTCGAGAAAGACCACTTTGATCAGGTGAGACAAAACTTCTTACTCGTTGGGCCGCGCACGGCGCCGGGTCCAGCCGGTAACGTGGCCTCCGTGACTGACGTCGAGCGCCTCGTGCGCCCAACGACGCGACGGCCACCCAGGGGACTGACGGGGTCTCGGTGGATCAGCGTGATGGTGACTCTCGCCGTGGCGACGAGCACGCTGACCGGACTCTCACTTCGCGCCGGTGCCTCGAACATCTCCAACGAGAAGGCCAAGGCCGCGATCCTCTACCGCCAGATCCAGAGCATCAACAGCCGAGTCGGCGTGCTGGGCCAGCGCTACGACGAGGCCCACGTCAAGCTCGAGCGTCTCAACAACGAGATCAAGAACACCAAGAGCGTCGTGGCCTCCATCAAGGCCAACGTGGCGCGCGGCAACATCCAGCTGCGCCAGGACGCGATCTTCGCCTACGTGACCAACGGCTCGGCCGCGGCCAACAATCCCCTCTTCAGCTCACACGGTGCCGACGTCGGCGCGACCAACGTCTACAACCAGCTGGCCGAAGGCAACGTCGCCACCACCCTCGCGAACCTGAAGAACTACAAGATCCAGCTCACCAAGGAACGCTGGATCCTCGCCAACGAGGACCGCCAGGCCGGCGCCGCCGAGCGCGCCGCCGCCCAGGCGTTCCACGAAGCCCAGGCCCTCCAGCACGCCCTCAACGCCGCCTTGCACCAGGCCAAGGGCGCAATCGCGGCCTACATCGCCCAACAGCAGGCCGCCGCCGCGGCCCAGTCGCGCAACGCGATCGCCGGCGCTCACCCCATCCCCGGGTTCCCCGCCCCGCCGCCCAACCAGCGCGCCGCGATCGCCATTCGCGCCGCGCTGTCCTTCCTCGGGGTCCCCTACGTCTGGGGCGGGGCGTCGCGCAGTGGCGTCGACTGCTCGGGACTCGTCATGCTCGCCTACGCCGCGGCCGGGATCTTCCTGCCCCACTACTCGGGTGCCCAGTTCGCCGACACCGTGCGCGTTCCCCTGGTCGACCTCCAGCCCGGCGACCTCCTCTTCTACGGCTACAACGGCGACGAGCACGTGTCGATGTACTTGGGCCACGGCGAGATGATCGAGGCCCCCTATACGGGCGCGGTCGTGCACATCACCCCGGTGCGACTCGGCTACGGCTTCGCCGGCGCCGGACGCCCGCGGGCCTAGTGTCGCCCGTCCCGACGTCGTTCCACCTCGGCCCGCTGGTCTTTCACCTCTACGGCTTCGGCCTGGCGATCGCCGCCTACGTCGCCTACGCCTACGCGAGGAAGCGCCTCGCGCGCGCCAACATCGACGTCGAGCCCTTCGCACGCTTCACCGGATGGCTGATCGTCAGCGGACTCGTCGGCGCGCGAGCCGCCCACGTGGCGACCAACTGGGGCGACTACCGCTCTCACCTCGTCGACATCGTGCAGATTTGGCAGGGCGGCCTCGCGAGCTTTGGCGGCATCGGCCTCGCGCTACCCGTGGGGCTCTACCTCGCGCGGCGCTACTGGCCCGCGACGCCGCTCGTACGCTTCACCGACGTCCTCGTTCCCGCTCTCGTCGCGGGCTGGGCGATCGGGCGAGTCCTGGGCCCCCAGTTCATGTACCAGGGCGGTGGCCATCTCACCCACCAGTGGTTCGGCCTGCACTACGCGGGCCAGGTCGGCAAGCGCGTGCCGGTGCCCCTGATCCAGGGCGCGGAAGACGGCCTGTTGTGGCTGGCCCTCCTCGGCCTCGAGCGGCGCGGCCTTTATCGACGACCCGGTGTCGTGACGGGTCTCGCGTTGATCGTCTGGGGAGTCGTGCGAGCCCTCGACGAACGCCTGCTGCTCGGCCAGCACTCCCACAGCGGCTCACTCGGCGTGCAGCTGGCGGCGCTGTGCCTCGCGGCCGGTGGCGCTGTCCTCACGGTCCGCGGCCTCAGCGCTGGCGAAGGACGCGTCCCGACGGTAGATTCCACCCAGTAGCCGTCGCGGGGAGGGGCGTGATCCAGCTGCGATCGATCGACCCGTCGATCAGCGTGCGCAGCATGCGCGCGAGCGACGTCGACGCCGCCGACCTCGTGATGCGAAACGCCTTTGGCACCTTCTGGGGACTCGCCGAACCGCACCTGGCCTTTGGCGACGCCGAGGTGATGCGCACGCGCTTCGCAGCCGGCGTCGACGGGGCATTCGTCGCCGTGCGCGACGACGAGGTCGTCGGCGCGGTGCTGGCCACGCGCTGGGGAACGAGCGCGGCCATGGGCCCTCTCGTCGTGCGTCCCGACCTCTGGGACCAGGGCGTCGCTCACCGCTTGCTCGAACCCGTCAACGACCTGCTCGACGCCAAGGGCGTGACCCTCGCCGGGCTCTTCACCTTCGCCAACAGCCCCAAGCACGTGGGCCTCTACCAGCGATTCGGCTACTGGCCCCAGCACCTCAACGCGATCATGACGCGCCCCCCGACACCGCATCCGACAAGCGAGAACGTCACGCTGCACTCGTCGCTCGATCAGTCGCAACAGGCTCGCGCCCTCGTCGAGTCCGCGGTCCTCGCCGACCTGGTCTACGAGGGGCTCGACGTGACGAGCGAGATCGTCGCGGCGCGATCCCTCGAGGTCGGCGACACGGTGCTCGTTCGCCGCGACGGCGAACTCGTGGCGCTCGCGGTCTGCCACAACGGCGCGGGCGAGGCGAACTCGGGAACGTGCCTCGTCAAGTTCGCCGCCGTCTCACCGGGCAGTCACGCGGTCCACGACTTCCGCTCTCTCCTCGACGGCGTCGAGCACTACGCGGCGACGAGCGGGGCCGGCGTGGTGGCGGCCGGCGTCAGCACCAGTCGGCGACACGCGTACCAGACAATGCTCGAGCGGGGATATCGGATCTCGACGTTGGGGGTGCGGATGCACCGACCCGACGAGACGGGATACTGCCGCGACGCCGACTTCGTTCTCGACGACCTGCGCTGAGGACTAGCTCGGCAAGACCTCGCTCGCGCGGCCCGAGGCGAAGCCGTACTCCCACACGCTCACCGCCGGCGGCGTGAAGCCGTGGGCGCTCAGCGTGGTGCAGATCTGGCTGCGGTGGTCGTTGCCGTGGTGCAGCGCCTGGGCCAGGCGGATCCCGACGGTGGCGTCGCGCTGGTAGCCGTCGTCGGGATCGACCTCGTGGATCACCTGGTCGCCGTCGAGCTCCCCGTCGAGCAGGGCCGACCAGGCCTGGGCCTGGGCGACGGCGAGCTCGCGCAGCTCGCCCAGGGTGCCCGTCGGGTGCTGACGGGCCAGCCAGCCGCCGAAGAAGTCGTCGAGGTAGTAGGAGTCAGACTCGACCAGGTGGCGCAGCGTCGCCTCGATCGAGCCATAGGTGCCCAGCACGTTGACCTCGAGGATCGCCGGGGGCAACTCGGCACAGGCGTCGATCACGTTGAGGGTGGCCCAGGAGTGGTGTTCAAAGGCGTCACGAAGAATCGTTCCCATGCCCTCACCCTAGTGAGAGTTGGCGAGCCCTCCCTAGGCCAACGGCTTGAAGCGAGCGGTGAAGTGACGAAGCGCCGGCGGCTCATAGGTCATCGCGTAACCGGGCAGGGACGAGGCCTCCTTCGCGACCGCGGTGACGACTTCGATCACGTAGTCGACGTGGCTCTGGGTGTAGGTGCGCCGCGGGATCGCCAGGCGCACGAGCTCCATGGCGGCGGGTGACTCCGTGCCGTCGGGGTGACGGCCGAACATCACCGAGCCGATCTCGACCGAGCGAATGCCCCCGGCGAGGTAGAGCGCGACGGCGAGCGACTGACCGGGATACGTGAGTGGGTCGAGATGGGGCAACAGCGCCTTCGCGTCGATGTAGACCGCATGACCGCCGATGGGTCGCACCACCGGCACCCCGGCGTCGGTCAGAGCCTCGCCGAGGTAGGCGGTCGATCGGATCCGGTAGCGCAGGTAGTCCGGGTGCACCGCCTCCGAGAGCCCCTGGGCGAGGGCCTCGAGGTCGCGTCCGGCGAGTCCGCCGTAGGTGGGAAAGCCCTCGGTGAGGATGAGCAGGTTGCGCGCCGCCTCAGCAAGCGTGTCGTCGTTCATCGCGAGCCAGCCGCCGATGTTGCCGAAAGGGTCCTTCTTCGCCGACATCGTCATGCCGTCGGCCAGGTTGGCGATCTCGCGCACGATGTCGGGGATCTCGCGGTTGCCCTGGCCCTCCTCGCGCTCGTGGATGAACCACGCGTTCTCCGCGAAGCGACAGGCGTCGAGGAAGAACGGGACGCCGTAGCGCCGACAGATCTCCGACACGCCGCGCAGGTTCGCCAGCGAGACCGGCTGACCGCCGCCGGAGTTGTTGGTGATCGTCATCATCACGACGGGCACGTCGTCGCGCCGCTCAGCGAGGAGGGCCTCCAGGGCCTCTAGGTTCATGTTGCCCTTGAACGGATGCAGGGCGGCCGCGTCGTGGCCCTCGTCGATGACGAGGTCGCGCGCCTCGGCGCCACTGGCCTCGACGTTGGCCCGTGTGGTGTCGAAGTGGGTGTTATTGGGAACAACCTTGCCCTCGCCGCCGAGCACGCTGAAGAGGATCTTCTCCGCGGCGCGTCCCTGGTGAGTCGGAATGACGTGACGAAAGGGAAATAGCTCCTTCACGGCCGCTTCGAAGCGGAACCACGACGGCGAGCCCGCGTAGCTCTCGTCGCCGTGCTGAATCGCGGCCCACTGGTCACGCGACATCGCGCCGGTGCCCGAATCGGTCAGGAGGTCGATGAGCACGTCCTCGGCGTGCAGGTTGAAGAGGTTGTAGCCCGCCTCCTCAATGGCCTCGGCGCGCTGGGCGGCGTTCGTCATGCGAAGCGGCTCGACCGAGTGGATCCGGAAGGGCTCGATGATCGTGGAGAAGGTGTGGTCCATGACCCGATGGTAGGCCGTGGTGAGAACCCCTAGAAGAGGCCGTTCCACTCCTCGCTCGTCAGTTCCCCGAGGGTGACGAGCGGGCTCGACCAGACGACGGCGACGCGCTCGTCGCTGATGTAGGACACGTGATCGAGTCGGAGGCGCCGCCACGGCGCGAACACGTGTCGATTGACGAATTGATTCGAATAGATCCCGCGCACGAGGGCACCCGACTCAGAGGCGGCGACGACGAGGGCCGGGCGCTCCTTCGCGGTGGCCTCCTCCGCCGCGGGGTCGATTGCGTCGTAGGGGACATTGGCGAGCACCACCGAACCCACGAGGGGATGGGCCGGATCAAAGAGCCCCGCCTCGCGCGGCGTCAGGCGCGCGGTGCGCCGCTCCACGACGGGGACGACGTCGCGCGTTGTGACGGGTGGCGCCGCGAGGGGTGCGGCCTTGGCGGCCTTCGCGTGGCGTGGCGGCGGCGGCGCGGCAACCTTCTTTCGCCGTTGCGCCTCGCGACGCTGACGACGGGCCTCCTTGAGGGCGGGATCGACCTCGCGCGGCGCTGCGGCGAGAGGTGCCGCCGCCACCTCGGGCAGTTCGGGCAGGCGCCAGGCCTCGCGCTTTTCGAGCAGTCGGCGACAGTGGCCGGCGGCGGCGAATCCCTCGCCCACGGCAAAGCACAGCACCGCGACCACGTCGTCGTCGTCCATGCCGGCGCCTTGGAGCGCGTCGAGTGCGTCGACGAGCTGCTCGAAGGTCGGCGATTCCGCGTGCTCGCCCAGGGCCTCCACCACCTGATCGAGGGGGCCGAGCGCCGCCAGTTCGAGCAGCGCTCGCACGGCGGGCAACGGCGCGCTCGCCGCAAAGGACGCCACGTCGCGGCGCTGTTGGAGGGAACGAAGTGGCACGCCGACGACGGCGGTGACCCGTGCACTCGGCCGAAGGTCGAGCTCGTCGACGATACCGAGCAGGTGGGACGGGTCGATCTTCAACAGGGCGCGTCGCACGACGTCAGTGGCGCTGGTGGTCATGGGCTGCCTACTTGAGCAACCGCGCGGCCGCGGCCGCGCACTCGCTTCGAACGTCGCCCTCTCCGTGAGTGCCGCGACACCGCAGCGCACTCCCGTCAAGCCCGCGGTGGACAGCGAATCTGTTCGGCTTCTTCACCCCGACAAGGGTAGTTGGTCCGATTGGGGGCAACCCACGGCTCGACAGGCGGCGAACGTGGTTCAATTCCCAAGGCGGACGTCGCCACGGGCGATCATGGGAGTGTGGAGCTGATCGATCTCATGGCGGCACGAAGATTCTCGCCGAGGTCACGACAGGGAGGTTGACTGGTTGACGTGGGTCACGGCGACAACCGACGCACCGATGCGCAGCGCGCCCGGTCAGGCTCTGGCGAGAGTCGCCGCATGAACGACGACGCTGGGCACGTGAGCGGCGAGTTCGCGGCGCTCGCCGAGACGAGGGCATCGGGCCTGAGTGCCGCCGAGGTCGCCACGCGGGTCAGCCGGGGACAGTCCAACGTCAGCGGCGAGCGCACGAGCCGAACCTTCGGAGAGATCCTCCGGGCCAACATCGTCACTCGGTTCAACATCCTCCTGGCCGCGCTGCTCGTCGCCATCGTCGCGGTCGGACAGCTGCGAGACGCGCTCTTTGGCATCGTCCTGGTCGCCAACGCCTTGATCGGCATCGTCCAGGAGCTGCGGGCGAAACGCGTCCTTGACCACCTCGCGATTCTCAACGCGCCACGCGCCATCGTGGTGCGCGACGCAGTGGAAGAGGACGTCGCGATCGAAGAGGTGGTGCTCGACGACCTGGTCGGGTTGCGCACCGGCGACCAGATCGTGGCCGATGGGATCGTGCGAGTCAGCGCCGGTCTCCAGGTCGATGAATCCCTGCTCACCGGCGAGTCCGAGCCCGTTGACAAGGTTCCCGGAGAGCACGTCCTCTCGGGGAGCTTCGTCGTCGCGGGGGCCGGTCGCTACCAGGCCACGGCGGTGGGCGCCGACGCCCACGCTCGCCAGATCGCGTCCGAGGCACGGCGCTTCACCCTGGCCCGCTCGGAACTGATGGACGGCATCAACCGGATACTTCGCTACGTGACGTGGGCGATCATTCCGGTGGGGCTCTTGTTGCTGATCAGCCAGCTGCACACCGGGGAGGGAATCAGCGACGCGGTGAGCGGCACCGTCGCGGGACTCGTCGGCATGGTGCCCCAAGGCCTCGTCCTACTGACGAGCATCTCCTTCGGCGTGGGCGCGGTGTCGCTCGCCCGCCGCAACGTCCTGGTTCAAGAGCTCCCGGCCATCGAGGCCCTCGCGCGCGTCGACGTGGTGTGTTTCGACAAGACCGGGACTCTCACCGATGGCTCCATTGTCTTTGACGAGCTGAGACGGCTCGACGACTCGCTGCCGGTCGAAGCGGCTCTCGGGGCCCTGGCCGACGACGTGAACGCCAACGCGACGCTCGCGGCGATCGGGCGCGCCTTCGCGCCCCCCGAAGGCTGGTCGCGCGTCGCGGCGATCCCCTTCTCCTCGGCGCGCAAGTGGAGCGCGGCGACCTTCGGCGGCCATGGCACGTGGGTTCTCGGAGCGCCCGAGATGGTGCTGGCCGTGGACGATCCGCTTCTCACGGAGTCACGAGCGCTCGCGGCGAGCGGCCGACGGGTCCTCGTTCTCGCGCACGGCCCATCGGACATCGAGGGCGACGATCTGGCACGCGACGTGCGAGCCGCCGCGTTCGTCCTCTTCGCCGAGAGAGTGCGCGATGACGCAGCGGCCACGATCGCGTACTTCGCCCGACAGGGCGTCGCCACCAAGGTGATCTCGGGCGACCACCCCCTCACCGTGGCGGCCGTCGCGGCGCGGGTGGGAATGACAGACGCCGCGCAAGCCGTCGACGCTCGAGAGCTGCCCGACGATGGGGAGTCCCTCGGACGGATCCTCGAGGAGAGCTCGGTCTTTGGCCGGGTGACGCCGCGTCAGAAGCAGGCCATGGTGACCGCGCTTCAGGCGAAGGGGCACACCGTGGCCATGACCGGCGACGGCGTGAACGATGCCCTGGCCCTCAAGCTCGCCGACATCGGCATCGCCATGGGTTCGGGCGCCCCCACCACCCGGGCGGTGGCCCAGCTCGTCCTGCTCGACGGTCGGTTCGAGACGTTGCCCGGAGTCGTCGCCGAAGGTCGCAGGATCACCGCCAACATCGAGCGAGTCGCGAACCTGTTCATCGCCAAGACCGTGTGGGCGACGGCGCTCGCCATCGCGGCCAGCGTCCTGCTGTGGCCCTACCCCTTCCTGCCCCGTCACCTGACGATCATCGACACCTTGACGATCGGCGTTCCCGCCTTCTTCTTGGCCCTCGCGCCGAATCTGCGCCGCTACGTGCCGGGATTCGTCGACCGCGTCCTGCGCGTCGCGCTGCCCGCCGGGCTCATCGTGGCGGTCTCGGTCTTCACGGCCTACGCGCTGGCCCGAAGCCGTCACGTCTCGCTGGTGGAGCAGCGCACGAGCGCCACTCTCGTCGCTCTCATGCTCAGCGTGAGCGTGCTCGTGATCGTCGCGCTGCCGCTGACCTGGCGAAAGGCTGTTCTGGTGGGAGTGGTGGTCACTGGCTTCGTCCTGCTCTTTCCCGAACGCGCCGTTCGCTCGTTCTACGCCCTGCAATTGCCCACCCACCTTCTCGCCGCGATCCTTCTCATCGGCCTCTTCGGCATGATGCTCATCGTCGCGATGTGGGCGGTCACGACACGCCTCGACAAGGGTCGCGGCGACGCTCGTCGCGTGCGAGAGAGCTGACGCCACGAGCGGGACCGGACACGTGACGCCGACGCGGGGCCCGATTCAGGGCCGCCACTCGACCCCCCTGCAGCAGGTTCAACCCTCAGCTTCACTGATAGCTCAGCAAACAAGGTGAGTGGGCAGTGATGACCGAGCCGTCGCGTGTCACGGGGGGCAGCTCACAACCGCTCTTCAACCGACGTCTCCCAACCGCTGGCGTCGCTGGCCGTGACGCCTTAGCATCGGCCTCATCGGGCAGTTCTGCCAGGGTAAGGGGGCGAGATGACCGGCAAGGTAGTCCACTTCGAAATCCCCATCGACGACGCCAATCGAGGTAGTGACTTCTATCGAGCCGCGTTCGGCTGGACGCTCGAACGCTGGGGACCGATGGAGTACTGGACGACGTCAGGCGGACAGGGCAACGGCATCGATGGGGCTCTCACGAAGAGGACCGAGGACTCGCCAGCCCTGACCTTCTACATCGAGGTTGAAGACATCGACGACGCCTTGGCGGCGATCGAACAGGCGGGCGGCACTCGTCTGACCGAGCGTATGCCCATCCCAACGGTGGGCTGGTCGGCGCTCGTCCTCGATACCGAAGGCAATCGAGTCGGAATCTTCGAGCCAGACCCGAGCGTGCCGTTGCCCGGCTAAATCAACGCGCCGGCGAGTCGCACGCACCCTCTCGTCGCAACGTGACACCTACTCGCCGCCCGACTCCCGACGACTGAAGGTCATCGTTGGAGTTACTTGAACGGGTGCCTTACACCACAACGCCCTGGATCTGGCAAATGCCTTCCCAGAATTGCGTGTTGCGGCCCGACGGCGCTCCGTCCGCCGTGCCCTCCGTTGAAGGGAGATTCACCTACCCGGACCGTCGCACGACGAACACTTCGTCTGACTGGTATGGATGAAGTGGGTGTGGTCCATTCCGGCGTGCGGATTCCGATCGGAAGCCGGACAACTGGTCTGCAACCCGTTACTGGCTTCAGGTTTGATGCGGCCATCACCTCATGTGTTCGGCGGGGCCGACTAGGTAAATCGTGGTGTCACCAGGTCGATAGCCAAGACGAGCGTTCAAGCGATTGATCGGTTCGTTTCGCTCTTCGTTGCTGGTGTGAAGTTCGCTGTAGCCGTGTGCGAGGGCCCAAATGATTTCGGTGGTCTTAAGGGCACGAGCGATGCCGCGTCCGCGCCAAGCCCTCTTGACCGCAGTCATCGAGTTCCCAGCGGAATCCGCGCCTGTGAGCGACAACTTCGCGTAGCCGACCACTTCCTTATCGGCGAGGGCAATGAATGTCGCCTCGGGAGAGTCGGCTGATCGTCGAAGTCGGTGCGTCAACCACTCTTCGAATCGTTCGGCGGAGACGTCCTCGAAGCCAGGGATGTCTGGTCGAGCTTCAACGTCCACCTCGTACATCCCGCGTGCGAGCTCCGGTCGGTGCGCCCACGAGACGATTTCGATCCCGTCCGGCAGGTTGACTTGCGACGGCGAGAGGCCGGCAAGTTTCAGCACCAAGCGCACCTCGCGCCTTTCCTCGACAAAGTCGCGGTGTACCGCAAAGGAGAGACTCTCCACATCGTCGTCGGCGACCGAAGCCTCCAATTCGCGTGCCCCCCGCTCTCTGGCCCATGCGGAGAGAGCCCCATACAGTGCCGATCCAACGCCGCGGTTGCGGTGCACGACGGGTACCGTGATGAGCGATACGCAGCGGTCCGTGCGATACCCAAGGATGGCTCCGACTCCGGATCCAACGATGATGCCATCGTTGCGGACGAGATAGTCAACGTAGTCCTGGGCACTGTCCCGGAATGCGTGCACTGCATCGATGGTTACGGCGTCACGTGGCCATACAGCGTTGTAAATGTCCAACGATGTCTGCTCGTCCAGCGAGTCCGCGCACGGAGTAACTTCAAGCATTCGTCAAGTATTCATTGGAGTTCGGCGCGCGGCAAGTCGCAACGGTGATGAGTCGAGGTTGAGATGGTGGAGGTCGGGTTCGACAATTGCTCCTCCCCGCTCTTGCGACTTGATTCTCGATTGAACTTGTTTGTGTCGGAGACCCGATGACGCTGGGCTGCAACCCTTCACTGGCGCCTGAGATAGGTCCCGTCGGATGTGTTCCGCGCCTGACTCATCAGATTGTCTTTCACCTTCAGGCGTGACTTTTCTGTTAAGCGAATGAATGCAATGCCGCCGGGCGGACATTATGGGGTATCAGCCCATTCGAGGAGTTCGTCGTGAAGTTGCAGCTCTCAGTGCGTATCATTGCCGCATCCGCTCTCGTCATGGCCGGCGTCTTCGTGAGCCTTTCGTTGCGGGCGTCAACTTCCGCCGTTGCGGCATCGACAACCGCACCACCTTGCAAGGCCACTCAGATCGAAGAGAGGTTCGTACCAGGAAAGGTGGCGCCAACCTCGCAGGAATCGTTCAAAGCGTGGGTCCTCTACACCAACACCGGCGGTCGCTGCAGTTTGCCGATCGTGTACATCGGCCTCGAGGCACTCTCGGGTGCGAAGGTGTTGGAGGAATCAGTCACCCCGACCAATTCCATATTGGGCAACGTCGTGCTCGACAGCTACCGCTCCGCTCGAGCACGAGCTTCGGCGATGCGCGTCAGTTCATTCGGTAGAGGCTGTAATGCCAAAGCAGCGAACAAACTCGTTATCCTTCCGTTGCTCAAGGGGTGGACGAAGAGGTCATTCCGTCTCGCACCAACAGTGCTCGTGTGCACTGGTGGCGGCATCAACATTGCAGGCAGCGGCATCACAAAGGTTCCCTGACATCTTGATACCTAACGATCTATGTGTCTCGGAGAACAGAAATGTTTCCGGGGCCCGACTTAGCACAATTGCCACCAGTCACTGGCACCTTGTCTCTATTGAGCAAGGTCGAGTCGACACGCCGCGGACAAAGTCGCTCCAGCCACGGCCACGCTCAGCAGGAAAGCAGTTCCCTACGGGTGGCGTTTGCAAACCCCTTGGGAAAGAAGGAGAGCAACAGCGTCTTTAGGGCGCAGTACCTGCCGATTTCTGGATTACTGGCATTCTTGCCATGAATGTAAAGGATCCCTGGAGCCGGACAACGTTCTGCTTGAGCAATCCAGATTGCTTTCGATGGGTCATTAATGCCCATTATGGCGATCTTGAAGACCGTTTCGTTCTCCATGCAAATTATCTGCCCCGCTGACAGCTTCAGGGTTGGAATCACGGAGATCTGTCGTCGCAACGCCGCAGCCTGGGAATCGGTCAAGACTACCGACCGCGGTTGAGTTGAAGGGAACGCTGGTGACGATCCTCCGTATCCGGTAATGATGACGACGCCCTTCAATGGCATCGTCAGGTTCGAATTGCTGCTGCTGGCAATTGTCCAGAACGCTGCCCCAAATGCGAGCACAGCCGCAGCCGCAAGTAGCAGCCATCTTCGACGAACCACGCGACTGGCACTCATTCCAAAGACCCCCATGATCAAAGAGGATAAGGGAACCCGCCGATCATTTGGGGGCTTGCCAACAAGAAGAGGTCACAGCAATTGGCATCGTTGGCCCGACGCGACAGGTCTGCCACCTTGCACCGGAGACTTGACTTGCAGAAGTCACCCATCCCCGGGAGTTGCCCGAATCGGCATACCAGGTAGCGGGATTCAGAATTGGGTCGCTTGCGCGTCGGGCGAAGGAGACTGACACGAAAGATCAATGGCGGCTCAAGGTCTCGCCTGTCCCAGCCAGCCAGGAAGTGGCTCCCTGACAGAACCAAAAGGCCATACCTGAGGGAACTTCGGGGTATCTTCAGGAAGCGAATATTTCGAGTTAGCGCGAGTGATCCCCGCAAACACGAAGTCGGAGTAGGACTGAATTTCGCCCTCGAATGGAGTGGGCCCAGGCAAAGGCGAAGGCTTCGACGGTAGGACCGTGAGGATGTAACGAACCTCGATCAGTTTCGAAGTTGAGGAGTCGAAGATGGCTTCTTCGGCCTTGCCATACGCCCTTAGGGGCAGCGCAATCACTGATCCTCTCTTACGAGTCACTATCGACGTCGCATGGCCCAAGAGTCGCACACCCGGAATCGTGGCCACGAACTTCAAGAGCGCAGCTCGTTGAGCGGACGACGCCCCGCTCTGAAGGAAGCCCAATGCCATGTCGAATTCCCACGATGGCAGCGTTCCATACGAAGACTCGGACGGAAGGTAGTGCTGACTCCTGAAGTAGGCAACCATCTCTGCCGCTCTGGTGGGCAGTCCGGCGATGTCGTAGTACGGCGGCGCCGGCCCCGAAGAGTTTCCGCTACCGAGGAGTGGAGATCCATCAGTCACCCAGATCGCGCGATCGGCGGCCGACAGAAACTCTGGCCTGCCGACGACTACAGATGTTTGATGGTCCGGTGCCTGTGGCGACGTCCACACCTGATGGAGTTCGTTGGAGTCGTACCAGAACATCTTTGGCGACGGATGCTGAGAGGCGCCATTGGTCATGGAGGCAATCGTCGCGACATAGAGGTACTGGCCCGGGCCCGGCACCACGGGCTTCTCACTCGCTGCCGTGACCGCGACGGACTCGAGAAACGTCGCGGCAGAGGCCGGAGCGATATTGACGTTCTTCGTGCCCGGAACCGTTACCAAACCCACGCTTGCGAGTGCAATCACCAGAGCCGCAATGGCGCTCAGCACCAGCACTCGACGGTGGCGCAAGCGCGGTCGGGCCCAGTCAACCGTCGTCCGCGTCTGTGCAACGGGACGCGTGGCCAAGATCTCCTCAGCGGACACTGGCGCGACGCCGGTGTCAATGAAATCGCGAATACTTTCGTTCAGTTCAGTCATTCTCAACTACCTCCAAAGCGTTTCGAAGGGAACGCATCCCTCGCTCCAGATGACTCTGAACCGTGGAGACGCCGACGTTCAAGAGTTCTGCGACCTCGCGGAGCTTCCAATCAAATCCGTTGACCAGTACGACCGCAACACGCTGGTGCTCCGTCAACGAGCCGAGCGCCGGAGCCAAGCCCGGGTCGAACCAGGGATCGTTCGACTCACTGCGCTCGAACGTGACCGGCGTCTTGCGGTTCCGACTCTTGCTCTGGCCAACACGAAAGAGGTAGGCAACTTTGTTGTCGAGGTTCTTAGCTTGATCCCAGTGTTCCCACGCCCATCCCAGCGCCTCAGCGGTGGCATCACGGCCACGCTCGAAGCCACAGGCAGCAATAAGAGCACGGCGCAGGGGTGGCTCAACGTCGTAGACGAATGCCTCGAATTCACTGCGCAATGCATCTTCCACTGGTCTCCCGACTGTTTCTACCCATATAAACCTGCGAGTAGCGGTCTTTTACGACATCGATGTTGGCCAAATGGCGATTTGGCGCCAAGTTGGTGCCCTGCAAGCCGCAATCTGCGAGCTGACAAATCGCCGTGGAACTCGACTCGTTTGGCTGCGCCTTTGTGGCAGATCGGAGGTGTCCGAGGTGCAAAGCAGCAATTCTGCTCGGTACTTGCTGCTCACTTGACAGTCGTCTCTACTCAGTCGTGCGGCTTCAGTCCAAGCGCTGTGGCAAAAGTTGACCGGAGAGTCCACGTGAATGAATTTCCGCCGGTACATCGAGAAGGCTCGGTGGCGCTGGCTCTTGAACATGGGGCACTATCGAAGTGCGTACAGCAAGAGCGAGGCGACTCCGACCACGAGGGAAATCGACGCGAGGAGCAATACTCCCCTCTGCGCGTAGCGGTAAATCGGATTCCAGGCAATCTCTCCTTGGGCCCACAGATATAGCTCAAGTACTGTCGGATGATCCCTCCTTTGAGGGGGCGGTCCTCCGTGCAACAGCATTCGCGCAAACGCCCGTGTCAATCGAAGCGAGAAATAGACCACGATGAACATGACCGCGACTACGAAAGAGACGATCGCGATCTCGATTCTCACATCGAGTCTGGCCACAGCGAGATACAAGATGTCAATCCATTTCGCACGTGAGTGGGTGGCGTGAAACAACGAATCTGGTCAGCGCGTGTGACTCCAATGCGAACGCGTCAAGAACTCACGCTTTCGCTCTCTGTCGAGTGCTGATCTAGCCTCTTACGATCCCAGCGAACCAGGACGCTAATCCCAACCCACACGACGATCATCCAAAAGAGAGTTTTGGACATATGAATTGGGTGCGTCACACCAACGTTGAAAAAGTACGCGCAAGAAGCGATGCCAATGGCAAACAGCGCCATCCATGTGTTCCGGCACTTCTTGCAGCGTGCGAAATCGTTGGCGAAGATCATCCAACCGGCTGAACTCAAGAGTGGCAGGACTAGGGCAAGGCCGGCGAGACGATCCCCCATCCCGAGGAAGAGACAAGTGATGATCCCTGAGGTGATCAGCGACAGCACTAACCACTCGGGATTGAGAGACCGAGTCTTGACTATCGCCTTCTCCATACTCGTTGTACCCTGCAACACTCTGACAGCATCGCTAGGTGCAATTCGGCGTCCGAGATAGTACGCCGCAGTCTTGTAGCAGAGGTTGGTTAGTGGCCCCATCTTGAGGGCCGCATTGTATTCAGCCCAGGATTCCTCCCATTGATTCTTGTTGGCCTGCAATAGCCCGGCGAGCGTTTGGTGATACGCACCCACATCCGGCTCGCGAGATATGAGGTCTCGAATCTCAAGTATCGCGCCTTCGCGGTCTCCGCCCATCGCGCGGAGCGACACTGCAATGGCAGCCAAACGATGACTGAAATCTCCATTTGCGGTTAAACCCCGAACTTCTGTTTCGGCATCCGCAAAAGCAATCTGGTGCAATTGTACTTGAGCTTGAAGTCTTCTAACATGGATTATCGGATTATCGGGGAACCTCGCTTCGAGAGATCTTGCTCTGCGCAGAGCAGATCGCGACCTCCCTCGTTCAACCAGACGAGTCAGGGTTTGAAGTTCTTCTTCCGAGACCGCGCTCATGAGATGAGAAGTTACTCCAAATCTGATGTCGTCAATAGGTTCTACCGATCAGGAGCAAGTCTCAGCTTGGCCGCGCGCCTTGTTTGATTTCTAGTGATCATTGCTATCGAGGGAGCGCAAAGGGATTTGTCTCTCACTAGAGATTGCCCTTATAGCCGAACCTTCTTGGTGCGAGTAGCTCGAAGTATCGATCCTGCTAACAGCTAATTGCGACTTTATGGGTGATCATCTGAAGTGCCGGACTAATGAGAAGAAGAATCCGGTGGTGGCACATGGTTGCTCAGTAGGACGGTGGTAGACCTTCAGATCATGAGACGAGTTGGTCGAGAACGGATTGCATTAGTCCTTGCTTGCTTCGCCGTGGTCATCGGAATCGTGTCTCTCGCTCAGGGCTTTCCTCCCTTACTGTCAGACTCTGCACTCGTCGTCGTTATCTGTCTGGTCACCGCAATCGGCATGCGCCTCAGCACTCTGTTCTTCAAGTGGCTGAATCGTGGCGTTGCCGGACTGCCTCCCGACGCCTACATTTTCAGCGGTCCAAGGGTACCCAGCGGTGAGTTGTTCGGCCGCGGAACATTCGACCTCAATCCTGGCACTCTGTTCCTGCGAAACGTCGTTCCGTCCGTTTCCATCTTCGCGACTCCGTCGTCACTATTCTTCCTTCAGTCGAGTGCGTCTCGCTTTCAATTCTCTTCGTACGAAATACCTCTCTCTGAATTAGTGAGCGTCATGTCTGCCGGATCGGTACTAATCCTGAAGTTGCGTACTGGAGAGTCCCTGCGACTTGTGAACTACGAAGGACCAGAGTTGAGCGGAAGCCTTCCGAATCGCCTCTAGTGCCAACCGCGAAGGCTGAAGGCGAAGACTTGCCACGTTGCGAATGGCGACCTAGCGCTTTGGATCCCCTTGTGTCGGAGAGGCGGAGTCGTCGATCTCCGACGCGCATCTGAGCACATGGGTTGCAGATCGTCCAAATAGTCTTCGCCGAGTCTTCCTGTTCCCAGGGACTTTGCGTGGTGCCAGAGGAGTACCTTGTGCCATGGACGGTGCGTCTCGGACAATCGGTCACCGCGTCCTCATCGACGGGATGATGGGTTCCGGAAAGAGCACGTTCGCCCGTGCACTCGCGGTCAGAACTGGATTGCCGGTGATTCATCTCGACCTCCACTACTGGAAGCCGGGCTGGGCGCGACCTTCGGACGACGAATGGCGAGAAAGGCAACGCGCGCTGGTCGCTGGCGACGATTGGATCATCGACGGCAACTACGAAGAGACGCTTTCCCTTCGGCTCGAACGGGCGGAAACCGTGGTCTATCTCGATAGCCCCTGGTGGCTATGCGCGAGTCGCGCGCTCCGGCGCGGGCTTCGCAAACCTGTTGGCGAGATGCCGGAGGGTTGCGAGGACTCGATCAAGCGACGCTTGCGCGACGAGTGGGGCGGCGTTTGGAGAATATGGCGCAACCGTCGTTCGGAACCTCAGCACGCCCTGTCCGAGATCGTGCGCCACGAGTCGCACGCAACGTCGTACGTGCTCCACTCGCGACGGGAGGCGAGGGCGTTTCTCGATGCCGTATCTGGCTGAGAGCACTATCGCCAGGCGCATGGTGCCTTCCCAGACTTGTGTGTTTCAGCTAGATAGTGCGCCTCATCCACCGTGCCCCCATTCGAAAGGGAATCCCCCACCTTGTCCGTCGCACCACGAACACTTCGTCTGATTAGTCGGGATGAAGTAGGGATGGACAACCCGAGCGAAGACCACTCATCGACTGGCCCGGCACGATCCTCGAGGCGAGCATCATTTCAGAGCGAGTAATCACGACTGCGCAACGTGTCACTCTCGAATGTCACGTCACCCGTCTGTGAGGACACGCTCATACCAACGGCCCGGGCGGCCGCCAGGCTCCGCGGGGCCGGCAGGAAGGAAGCCAGCCTTTGAAAGTACCCGCTGGGAGGCGACATTCTCATCGCTGACCGCGGCGTTCAGCTTCCACAACCCGTACTGCGTGCTCGCAAGATGACACAGCTCCTTCACCGTGGCGGTCGCCACGCCGCGACCCGCGACGCCCTTCGCAACCCGGTATCCGAGGTTGGCGGCACCGTCGTGAATCTCAAAGAGATTGAAACGACCAAGAACTGTGCCGTCCTCACTGACCAGCACGTGATAAATGCAGGCTCCGGCATCTTGTTCGGTCAACTGGGCGCTGTAATGTTCGACGAAGTTCTGAAAGAACTCGTCACCCCGGTCAGATATGGCAGCGGCAAAGTACGAGCGGTTCGCCAATTCGAAGGCGAGAACGGCAGACGCGTGGTTGGCTCGCAGGCGCTCCAGCACTGGCATCCGATCATGGTAATCACGGGTCTTCGAGACGTCGCCCAGTCGGCACTACTCCAGGAAGATCCGCGGTGCACGAGGCTTCGTGCTTGCTAGGCCCACGGCAGCTC
>DATIVP010000198.1:0-4452 GCA_035465755.1 Acidimicrobiales bacterium
GGCGGTGCGCCGCAAGATGGCGGCCACGCGCAGCAGGAGTTCTTCCAGGCTGAATGGCTTGCGCACGTAGTCGTCGGCACCGATGCGCAGCCCCCGGGTCACGTCGGTCGGCGCGTCGCGTGCTGAGAGCAGCAGCACAGGGATCGTCGGGTCGCTCTTGCGCACGGTCTCGACGAACTCGAAACCGTCCATGGTGGGCATGTTGATGTCGACGATGCACAGGTCGATCGTGCGGGTCTTGAAGATCGTGATGGCCTCCAGGCCCTGGCTGGCGACCTCGGTCTCGTAGCCCGCGATGCGCAGAGTGTCGGCCAGCAGCTCGCGCACGCCCGCCTCGTCGTCGACCACCAAGACCGTGGTCACTTCGTGCACCTCATAGGGCGAGCGTAGTGTTCGTGGCGCGGGCGCGGCAGCGAACTTCGGGGCCCGGCAACGGTTCTTACGCGTTCCGAGGACGATTCACAACGCATTCTCAAGGAATCTCAGTAGTCTTTTCGAAGTATTTGAGGAGTGTTCATGTCGCGACTGAGACGAGCGTCGGCGGTGGCCGTGGCCGCGTGTCTCACGCTGGGCGTCGGCGTCACCGCGGTCGGGGCCAGCCAGCTGACGGTGAGCGACTCACTGGTCGGAAGTCTCACGGCGCACGGAACGAGCACCCACAAGACCTACGCGCAGCTGGTCGCGGACTATCAGAGTTCGCTGACGCGGATCAACCACTCCTACGGAGAGCGCATCAACCAGGCGCGCGCGAAGTACCTCAAGTCCCTCGCCAAGGCCAAGAGCGCCTCGGACAAGTTGCACGCACGCACCAAGTACCGCACCGCCGTGGTGGCGGCGACGACCGAACGCGAGGTCGAGCTCGAGATCCTCGGCTCGCCGCCCGGATCTGACCAGTCACCCGGTGACGGTCAGAGCACGTCGCCTTCTGACAACTAACGCCGGGCGCGACCGACGCTGAAGTACGACCAGGGCCGGGGCCCGCTCGCGAACCCTTGCTCGAGTTCGACGAGGTCAAAGCCCGCCGCGCGCACCAGCGCCGGCGCGTCGCGCGTCAGGTGGCAGCCGTCGGCCACGACCTTCTCTATCGGGTCGAGCCAGCGTTGCCAGCGCGCGACCCGCGCGATCGGCGCGATCCCGTGCTCGAGGAAGTGAAGTGACGCGCCGGGGCGCAGGACCCGGCGCACTTCGTCGAGAACCTGCGCGGGGTCTGTGACGGTGCACAGCGTGAAGGTGATGAGCGCGGCGTCACATGACTCGTCGGCGAGGGCGAGGGCGTGCCCGTCGAGGCCGACGCGCTCGATTCTCACGCTCGACGCGCCGATGCGACCCGCGGCGAGGGCGAAGGACTCGTCGGAGGGCTCGACCGCGAACACCCGCGTGACCGTGGTCGGGTAGTGCGGCACGTTGAGCCCGGTGCCGAACCCGACCTCGAGCACGTCGCCGACGAGACCCGCGCAGACCATCGCTCGCCACCGGTTCATCAGGGGCAGCGAGCACGCCCAGTTGACGAGGCGCGGCACGAGCACGCGTTGGTAGAGACCCACGGGTTAGAGCGCGGCGATCACTCGCGCCAGGCGGGCCCGGGCGTCGGCGGTGAGATCGGCGAGGTCGTCGCCGGGCATCATCGACGCCGGGTCCGCGATCGACACGCGCGTCGTCGTTTCGTCGAGTGCCTCGAGGACGACGTTGCAGGGGATGGCGAGCGCGGCGTCGGCGTCACGCTCGATGGCGGCGTGGGCGAAGTGGGGATTGCACGCGCCGAGGATCTTCAGGGGCGCCCGCTCGACGCCGAGCCTCGCGCGAAAGACCCTGTCCAGGCCGATCTCCGTGAGGACGCCGAAGCCTTCGGCGGCGAGCGCGACGCGTACCGCCGCCTCGACGTCGCCAAGTGGACGGGCCACCGTCGTCGTCAACTCGCCCATCGGGCCTCCTAGTGGCGATACGTACTGATCCCCACCACACGATAGAGCGGGCAGAAGCCCGTGGCTGCGGTGAGGGCCAGCACGACGGCGACGATCCACAGGATCACGCCTCCGACGCTCGAGGATCCGACCACCACGGCGAGGATCGCCGCCACTACCGCCAACAGCCCGCGCAGCCACCGATCGAAAGTTGCCTGGTTTCTCATGGGACCTCCTTGTCCGTTCTCTCACGATACCCCTAGGGGTATCAACGAACAAGGCGCAAAGGACTTTGGTCCCCTAGAGGCTCTCGCGCAGTCGTCCGATGACGTCGTCGACGACGCCGCTGGTCGTCGAATCGCCGCCGAGGTCGAACGTGCGGATGCCGGCCGCCGCTCCCTCGAGGGTCGCCGCGCGCAGACGCTCTGCGGCGTGTCGGAACTTCTCGTCGCCGAGGTGGATCGCGGCGTGGTCGAGCAGCGCGGCCTGGGCCAACAGCATGGCCATCGGGTTGGCGACGTTCTTTCCCTCGAGCGAGGGTGCGGTGCCGTGAGGCGCTTCGGCCATGGCGACGGTGGGGTGGAGGTTCTCGTCGAGCGACAACAGGACCGATTCGGCTCCGGCGATCGAGCCGAAGAGGGCGAGCACCATGTCGGACAGGCAGTCGCCGTCGCGATTGAGCGAGGGGATGACGAGCGTCTGGTCGTGCACGTCGGTCAAGAGTCCCGCGTACGTCGCGTCGATGAGGACGGGGTGGTAGGCCACGCCGGGGTGGCGTGCGGCCGCCTCGTCCATCTCCTCCTTGAGCATGCCCTCGTAGGTGGGTGACACCGTCCACTTGGGCCCGCCGTAGACCATGCCGCCCACCTGGGCCGCCGCCTGGAAGGCGTACTCGGCCACGTGGCGACAGACCGAGCGCTCGATGCGCTCGGTGCGCCAGGCCACTTCGCCGACGCCGCCGGACTCGCCGTCGCGACCTTCAGCCGCGCCGTACGCGTCACCGACCGCCATGCGGATCACGATGATCGGCTTGGTGGAGGCGACGACCGGGGCGACGCCGGGGATGCGACGCCCGGTGCGCACGATGACCGAACCGCCGATGCCCTCGCGCAGAAGGCGATTGGGCGAGCCGACGCTGCCGATCTCGGTGGGCGTGACCGTCGCGGCCTTGAGGCCGAGTCCGGTCTCGACCATCGCGGCGGCCGCCTCGCGCACGACGCCGTTGTTCGTCGCGCGACGGCTCTCGAGCGAGAGGTCGAAGTGGGTGAAGGCCAGCTCCACGCCGAGAAGGTCAGGGGTCATGACGCGCAAGGACTCCTCGAGGAGCTCCTGGCCCGTCTGGTCGCCGTCGCACACGACGATGGTGGGGATTGTGGACATGACCCATCTTCTCACATGGGTATTGAGAGGCCTACGGTTGCACTCCGGGGCGCATGACGACGATCACGTTGGAGCACACCGGTTCGACGAAGGCGCTGATCGCGCTGCCGGGCACCGTCATCTCCTCGACCAGCACGCGGCCCCCCGCGGCGAGGACGGCGTCGCGCGCGCCCTCGAGCGAGTCGACCAGATAGATGGGGTTCCAGTGCGCCTGGCCCGCGAGGACCTGGGGCGACGAGACGCTGGCGAACCACTGCTCGCCGTTGGCGAGCACGCGTAGTCCCGGCTCGGGCTCGATCAGTGAGTGACCGGTGAGCTCGCGGTAGTAGTTCGCGGCCGCCTCGGGATTGGTCGAGACGTGGTCGAACCAGCCGGGCGCGCCGACCTCGTAGAGCGCGCCGAATCCGGTGAAGTCGCGCGACTGCCACAACCCGTGGACCACCCCGGCCGGATCCATGAGCAGGGCCATGTGGCCGAGTTCGAGAATCGGTGTCGCCCCGACGATCACCGTGGCGCCGAGCGCTTGGGCTCGCGCCACGCTCGCCGCGGCGTCGTCGGTGGCGAAGTAGGTGACCAGGGTGCCCGAGGTCCCCTCCATCTGGCCGAGACCCAGCACCGCGCGGCCGCGGTGGGTGGCGATGGAATAGAAGCCGGTGTCGGCCTCGCCGTGTTCCCACTCCCAGTTGAAGACGCCCGTGAGGAACTCCTTGAACGCCGCGAGCTGTTCCACGGTGGGAACCATCGCGTCGACCCAGACGGGCATCCCGGATTCGTGAGAGTTGCAATCAACCATGCCTCATCCTGACATCGTGGGCCCGGCGCGTCCAGCGCATCACTGCGCCGGGGCGTGGCGTCAACTACAGTGGCGCCACCAACGGGAGGGGCACATGGTCGACGTCGAAACGCACGCGCCCGCGACGCGACCCAAGATCGCCGTCGTGCCCGTAGCCGGACTGCCCATCGTCGCGCTCGTTCTCGCCTTCGAGATCGCGGCCATCCTCGGCGGCTGGCGCTGGGGGCTCATCTTCAGCCACGTCGTCGGTGGCGCGCTGTGGACCTCGATCGACCTGTTCGTGGGACTGGTCGTCGGACCGATCATTGGCCGACTTTCGATCCCTGCGCGCATCGAGTTCGTGTCGCGCTTCATGCCCAAGATGGTGATCATCATGCC
>DATIVP010000199.1:0-2132 GCA_035465755.1 Acidimicrobiales bacterium
TGCTGGATGCGCCGCAGGGCGGCCAGGTCCTCGTCGGAGAAGCGGCGCGATCCGCCGCGCGTGCGCCGCGGGGCGAGCAGACCCGATCGCTCGTAGTTGCGCAGCGTCTGGGGGTGCACGCCGGCGAGCTCGGCGAAGACCGAGATCACGTAGACCGCGTGGTCGACGCGGCGCTCGGTCACGACTCGTCCTCGCCGAGCGCGTGCGCCAGACGTTCGACGGCGCTGCGCTGCTCCTTGTTGAGCTTCGTCGGGATCGCCACCTGGACCGTGACCAGCAGGTCGCCGGCCGGATGCTTGGCGTGGGCCGGCACGCCGCGGCCGCGAACGCGCATGGTCTGGCCCGCCTGGGTGCCGGCCGGCACCTTCAGGGTCACGGGATCGTCGAGCGTCGCCACGCTCACCGTGGTGCCGAGGATCGCGGCGGTGACGGGAACCAACACGCTCGTCGTCACGTCACGGCCGCGACGGGCGAAGTTGGCTTCGCTGGCCACGTGCACGTCGACGAAGAGGTCGCCGGCCGGACCGCCCTTGGAGCCGGGTCCGCCCTTGCCCTTCAAACGGATCCGCTGACCGTCCACGACGCCGGGCGGGATGCGCACGTTCACCCGACGCGACGAGGGCTCGCGCCCGGTGCCCGCGCAGGTCGCACAGGGCGTCACGATGCGCCCGCCGCGTCCCTGACAGGTCGGACAGATGCTCGACATCGCAAAGGGTCCCTGGTCGTCGTTCAAGACGCCGCGACCGCCGCAGCGCTCGCAGGTGACGAATCCGCTGCCCGGCGCCGCGCCGCGACCGCCGCAGGTGTGACAGGCCTCGTTGCTCGGCAGGGTCACCGTCGTCGTGATCCCCTTCACCGCATCGCGAAACGCGAGGTGCAGGGCGGTCTCGACGTCCGCGCCGCGCGCGGCACGCTGGCGGCGTCCCCCGAAGAGTCCGCCGAAGAGGTCTCCCAAGTCGCCGAAGTCGGCCGTCGACGCGTTGAAGCCGCCGCCGAAGCCCGCCGCGGCCGGGCCGAGGCGGCGCACCTCGTCGTACTCCTTGCGCTTGTCCGCGTCACCGAGCACGTCGTAGGCGGCCGAGATCTCCTTGAACTTGTCCTCGCTGCCGGGGTTCGCGTCGGGGTGCAACTCCTTGGCGAGCTTGCGATAAGCGCGGGTGATCTCCTTGTCCGTCGCGCTCGACGTGAGACCCAGCACCTTGTAGTAGTCCTTGTCGAACCACTCGCGTTCGGCCATCTAGCCCTTCACTCTCACCATCGCCGGGCGCAGCACCGCTCCCTTCCAGCGATAGCCGGCCCGCAGGACCTCCTCGACCACCTGGCTCTCGCCGTCGCCCTCGTCGTGGGCGACCGCGTCGTGCACGGTGGGATCGAAGGCGACGCCGACGGCGTCGATGCGCTCGAGCCCCTCCTTGACCAACGCGTCCAGCGTCAGGGCGCGCGCCTGGGCCAGGGCGACCCCTTCGTCGGACTCGGCCTGGGTGAAGTGGGCGACCGCGAGGTCGAACGCGTCGAGCACCGGCAAGAGCTTGGCGACGAGGTCGCCCGCGGCGCGCGTGGCCGCGTCATCGGCCTGGCGCGCCACGCGCTTGCGGTAGTTCTCGAAGTCGGCCTGGAGGCGCTGGAGATCGCTCAGGTACTCGTCACGCTCGCGCTCGGCGTCGCTTCGCTCGTCGACCTCGGCGTTGGCCCCGGCGACGATCTCCTCGGCCGCCTCGACGGCGTCGTTCAGCGACTCGTCTCCCACGGTCACTCCACGATCTCGGCGTCGACGATCTCGTCGTCGTTGCCGGCCGCAGACTCACCGGTGCCGGCGCTGGCGTTGGCCTTGGCCGCCTCCTCGTAGAGGCGCTGGCTGAACCCCTGGCTCGCGGTCAGGAGCTTCTCCGTGGCCGCCTTGATCGCCTCGATGTCAGTACCCGCGAGGGCCTCCTTGAGACCCGCCAGCCCCGCCTCGACGTCGTCGCGCTCGCTGCCCTGGAACGACTCGGCCTGGTCCTTCAACAGCTTCTCGGTCTGGTAGACCAGCCCGTCGGCGTTGTTGCGCACCTCGGCCTCGTCGCGGCGCTTGCGGTCGTCCTCGGCGTGGGCCTCGGCGTCGCGCACCATGCGGTCGATCTCCTCCTTGGACA
>DATIVP010000200.1:0-2243 GCA_035465755.1 Acidimicrobiales bacterium
GTCGTCTACTCGAAGTACGGCGGCACCGAGATCACCGTCGACGGCGAGGACCTGCTCATCCTCTCGAGTCGCGACGTACTCGCGACGATCTCGAAGTAGGTCGCGATGTCCAAGCTCCTCAAGTTTGACGAAGAGGCCCGCCGCGGCCTCGAGGCCGGAGTCGACAAGCTCGCCGACGCGGTCAAGGTCACCCTCGGGCCCAAGGGCCGCAACGTCGTCATCGGCAAGAAGTTCGGCGCCCCCACGATCACCAACGACGGCGTGTCCATCGCCCGCGAGATCGAGCTCGAGGACCCCTTCGAGAACATGGGCGCCCAGCTGGTGAAGGAAGTGGCGACCAAGACCAACGACGTCGCTGGTGACGGCACCACGACGGCGACCGTGCTCGCCCAGTCCCTCATCAAGGAGGGCCTGCGCAACGTGGCCGCCGGTGCGAGCCCCTCGGGTCTCAAGCGCGGCATCGAGAAGGCCGTGACCGCCGCGGTGGCCTCGCTGGCCGAGCAGGCTCAGCCGGTCGCCGACCGCAGCCAGATCGCCCAGGTGGCGACCATCTCGGCCGCCGACGCCTCCATCGGCGAGACCATCGCCGACGCCATCGACAAGGTCGGCAAGGACGGCACCGTCACGGTCGAAGAGTCCAACACCTTCGGCATCGAGCTCGAGCTCACCGAGGGCATGCAGTTCGACAAGGGATACCTCTCGCCGTACTTCGTGACCGACCCCGAGCGCCAGGAGGCCGTCCTCGACGAGCCCTTCATCCTCTTCACCTCTGGCAAGATCTCGGCCGTGCACGACCTCGTGCCGGTCCTGGAGAAGGTCATGCAGTCGGGCCGCGCGCTTCTCATCATCGCCGAGGACGTCGAGGGCGAGGCCCTGGCGACGCTCGTGGTGAACAAGATCCGCGGCACCTTCACCTCGGTGGCGGTCAAGGCCCCCGGTTTCGGCGAGCGCCGCAAGGCGATGCTCCAGGACATGGCGATCCTCACGGGTGCGACCGTCATCTCCGAAGAGATCGGCCTCAAGCTCGACACGGCGACCGTGGACCTGCTGGGTCGCGCGCGTCGGGTTATCGTGACCAAGGACGCCACGACCATCGTCGACGGCGCCGGTTCCGAGGCTGACGTCGCGGGCCGCGTGGCCCAGCTCAAGCGCGAGATCGACGACACCGACTCGGACTGGGACCGCGAGAAGCTCCAGGAGCGCCTGGCCAAGCTGGCCGGCGGCGTGGCCGTCGTCAAGGTGGGCGCGGCGACCGAGGTCGAGCTCAAGGAGAAGAAGCACCGCATCGAGGACGCTCTGTCGGCGACGCGTGCGGCGATCGACGAGGGCATCGTGGCCGGTGGCGGCACCGCGCTGGTGCGCGCGCGTCCGTCGGTTGACGCGCTGATCGCGACCCTGACGGGCGACGAGGCGACCGGGGCACGCATCGTGGCCAACTCGCTCGAGAGCCCGCTGCGCCACATCTCGGCCAATGCCGGTTACGAGGGCGCGGTCAAGGTGCGCGAGGTCCTCGACGCCAAGGGTTCCACTGGCTTTAACGCGGCGACGGGCGAGCTCGTCGACCTGGTGAAGGCCGGTGTGATCGACCCCGCCAAGGTGACCCGCTCGGCGCTGCAGAACGCCGCGTCGATCGCGGCCCTGCTGCTCACGACCGAGGCCATCGTGGCCGACAAGCCCGAACCCGCCGGCGCTGCCCCGGGCGGCGACATGGGCGGTCTGGGCGGAATGATGTAACCGTCGAAAACGACGCAAATGGGCCGGGCCGCGAGGCCCGGCCTTTTTGTCTATGTGACAGGGTGGAAATACGATTGTCGCGTAAAAGGTCGAATGCGATATAACTGATAAGAGCCACCCCGAAGGAGACGCGCGAATGCGCAAAGACTCAGAAACTCGCCAGCGGATTCTCGACGTCACGATCGCGGCCATTGAAAAGGACGGCTCGCGCAACGTGCGCATCGCCGAAGTGGCCAATCGCTCGAAGGTGGGCGTCCCGACGATCTACTACCACTTCGAATCGCGCACCCAGCTCATCGCCGAGGCCCAGATGGCGATCTACCAGCGACTGACGGTGTCGCTGCACGGCCAGAAGCCGCGCATCATGGCCGCGCTGGCCAACGACGATCGCGAAGGCTTTCTCAACGCGCTGGGTGAGAACACGGAGATGGCGTGGCGGCTCGGGCAGCTCGACGAGAAGTGGGGCATCGTGAAGCTCCTCCTCGACGTCTGGAGCCAGCCCAAGATCC
>DATIVP010000201.1:0-2162 GCA_035465755.1 Acidimicrobiales bacterium
CCGTCGAGGGGCGAGTACGTCAACTGGTCCTTGCTGGCGATCGAGAGCCCACCGGCGAGCAGCCCGGAGAGGCCGTTGGCCCCGAAGTCGTCGCCCTGGCCGATGACGCCCACCGTGGCACCCTTCTTGTGGGCGAGGATCCAGCGCGCGAGGATCTTGCCCTCGGCCTGGTAGCTGGCCTGGTAGCCAAAGAGCAGCGGGTAGCGCGCCTGGTTCCAGTCAGAGGATCCTGAGGACACGAAGAGGTCCGGCACCTTGTTCTGGTTCAGGTAGCCGATGACCGAGTCCTGGGCGGCCGTACCCAGGGAGCCCACCTCGGCGAAGACGTGGTTCTGCGTCACCAGGGTCTGGGTCTGGGTGAGGGTCGGCGTGTTGCCCACGCCAGCCGTGCAGCCCAACGCGTTGATGTTGTAGCAGTCGTCCTTGCGCAAGTAGATGATCCTTCGACCGTTCACTCCCCCGTGGGAGTTGACGTAGTCAAAGACGGCCGCCGTGGCCGCCGAGACCTCGGCGTAGCCCGCCGCGATGCCGCTCAGGGGAACGGTCGCGCCGATGGTGACCGTGTGAGCGGTCACGCCCGGCGTGGACGCCGCTCCCGCACTGAGGGCCAACCCGGTGCTGAGCATGCCCAGGGTCAGCGCGGAGGCCGACGCCAGGGTTGCCGCCCGGCGGATACGAACTGGTGACATATGTTCCTCCCCTTGCCACCCTCGCGGGTGAGCAGAATCTGTTACTTCTCAGTAACGCACTATCACAGTTTGAGCAGTGTGATTACTCAACGACGCGCAATTCGACGAAGATAGGACCCAAGTCCCACCAATCCGCGCGGCGCCAGCATCATCGTGAGGATCAGTAACACACCGAAGACGATGCCCTTCAGGTTCGCCCCGAAGGTCGAGGTCGGGTTCACGCCGGTGACCTTGTTGACAATGGAGACGATGTTGTCCGAGTACGAGTAGATCAATCCGCCAATCACGGCGCCACTCAACGTGCCGATTCCCCCGAGCACCATCAGGGTCAGCAGCAGGATCGACAGCGTGAGTCCGTAGGTCTGAGGCGTCACGCTGCCCGAAAGGAGCGTCATGATCGACCCGCCCAGGCCTGCGTAGGCCGCCGAGATGACAAAGGCCAGCGTGCGGGTGCGCTGGAGGTTGACGCCCACCAGTTCGGCCGCCACCTCGTTGTCGCGCACCAAGCGCAGCGCGCGGCCCGTGCGCGAACGAAAGAGATTGGCCATGAAGAAGAAGGACACCGCCGCCACGAGGATCGCCACGTCGGCCGGCCACTGGGCGTTCGCCTTGACGAGGGCGTCGGGGCCGGAGAAGAGGTTGGTGAACCACGCCGGCGACGTGAGAAAGTTGATGAAGAGCCCGCCTGAACCCCCGGTGAGGGACCTCGAGTCGATGGCGAGCGGGGCCACCGCGAAGGAGAACGCCAGGGTCATCCCGGCCAGGTAGGGTCCGCGCAGGCGCGTCGCCGGCAGGGCCAGCACGAGCCCGCTCGCCCCGCCCAGGATCGTCGAGAGGAACAACGACCAGATGATGGGGCTCGTCGTGTGGTGGTTCGCCCAGATCGCGGTGGTGTAGGCCCCGATGGCCATGAAGCCCGCGTTGCCCAGCGAGACCTGGCCGCTCCAGCCGATCAGCCAGCTCAGCCCCAGGATCACGATCGACATCGCGGCTCCCCCGGCCAGCTTGGAGTCATCGAGCGGGGTCAAGACGAAGGTGACCGCGAGCGCCAGAGCGCACAGCAGTGCCGTGGCGAGAAGTCGGGCACCGGTGGGAAAGCGCCGGGCGAGGGAGCGGATCCTCGTCATCAGACCCTGCGCGACACGTGCTTGGTGAAGAGGCCCTGGGGCCGCAACGAGAGGCCGATCACCAGCACGATGACCCCCGACAGGGGGGCGATGCTCGTGGACCAGAAGTCGAGGATGAACTGCTCGGTCAGGCCGATCGCCAGACCGGCCACGATCGCACCGAGGGGCGACTCGAGCCCGCCGACGGCCGCGGCGATGAAGGCCGAGACGAAGATTCCGTCCATGTTGGTCGGCGCCAGGGTCTGGCCCGTCGAGACCACGACCGCGGCCAACGTACCCACGCCGGTCGAGAGGATCCAACCCAGGGTGAGCAGGCGCCCCACGCGCACCCCGAGGAGTCGCGAGA
>DATIVP010000202.1:0-3432 GCA_035465755.1 Acidimicrobiales bacterium
CCGGCGATCGCGACGACGCGTCCGGTCTCCAGGCTGGTCCGTTCGGGTGCCATTGTCATTGCTATCTCACTTTCCCGAGCGGAGCGCTTCGGCGCCGCCCACGATTTCCATGATTTCGGTCGTGATCGAGTCCTGTCGGGCTCGGTTCATGATGCGCTTGAGTGACAACGCGAGTTCATCGGCGTTGTCGGTCGCCGCGGCCATGGCGCGCTGCTGAGAGATGTGAAAGGACGCCGCCCCGTCGAGCAGGGCCGTGAAGATCTCGCTCTCGAGGGCCCGCGGCGCGAGGAAGAACAGCAGCTCCTCGACGTCGGGCTCGAACTCGGTGTAGCCCACGAGCTTGTGGGGCGTCTCCTCGGCCGGCGCCTCGGGCACCGTGAGGGGCAGCAGCTGGGCCACCTCGACGCTCTGGGCGGCCGAGGAGTGGAACACCGTCGAGACCATGAGGATCTGCTCCACCTCGCCGTCGATGAAGGGGGCGGCGATGACGCCGGCCACCTCGCGCGCGTCGGCGAAGGTCGGTCGATCCGCGAAGCCGACGAAGGTCTCTTCGACGTTGAGGCCGCGAAAGCGCAGGAAGGCCGTGGCCTTCTTGCCCACCGCGAAGAGCCGCACCGCGGTCCCCTCGCTCTGGAGGCGTCGCACGAGGCGCTCGGCCGCGCGCAGCGTCGAGGCGTTGTAGGCGCCCGAGAGACCACGGTCACCCGTGATGACCAGCACCGCGGCGCTGCGCACGTGCTCGGGCTGGGCGAGGAGCTTCTTGGCCGCGACCGGGTCGCCCTTGGCCGCTTCGATGATGATGCGCCGCATGCCGTCGCGATAGGGGCGGTTGGCCGCGATGCGCGCCTGGGCGCGCGGGATCTGGCTCGCGGCGATCAGCTCCATCGCCTTGGTGATCTTGCGCGTGTTGTCAACCGACTTGATGCGTCGGCGCAGCACCCGTTCCTGTCCACCGGCCACGGCTCCTCCTTCCCTTCCGAGACCTAGCGGGTGACCGCGAAGCCGTCGGCAAAGGCGCGCAGGGCCGCGTCCATCGCGTCGCCCTCGGGCAACGTGCCGGTCGTACGAATGTGCTCGAGCAGGTCGGCGTGACGAGCACGAAAGGCCGTCAGCAGCTCTGACTCGAAGCGGCGCACGTCCTCGACGGGGATCGTGTCGAGCCAGCCGCGCGTTCCCGCGTAGATGGCCACGCACTGCTCCTCGACGGGCATCGGGGCGTTGAGTCCCTGCTTCAAGAGCTCGGTCAGGCGATAGCCGCGGTCGAGCTGGGCCTGGGAGGACTTGTCGAGCTCGGAGCCGAAGGTCGCGAAGCTCTCCAGGTCGCGGAACTGGGCCAGGTCGATCTTGAGGGTTCCGGCGACCGCCTTCATCGCCTTGATCTGGGCCGCGCCGCCGACTCGCGACACCGAGTTGCCGACGTTGATCGCCGGGCGCACGCCCGAGTAGAACAGGTCGGACTCGAGGAAGACCTGGCCGTCGGTGATCGAGATCACGTTGGTCGGGATGTAGGCCGAGATGTCACCGGCCTTGGTCTCGATGATCGGCAGCGCCGTGAGCGATCCGCCGCCCATCGCGTCCGAGAGCTTGGCCGCACGCTCGAGCAGGCGACTGTGCAGGTAGAAGACGTCACCGGGGTAGGCCTCGCGACCCGGCGGACGACGCAGCAGCAGCGAGATCTGGCGGTAGGCCTCGGCCTGCTTGGAGAGGTCGTCGTAGACCACCAGGGCGTGCTCGCCCTTGTCCATCCACTGCTGGCCGATCGCGCAACCCGCGTAGGGGGCGAGGAACTTAAAGGGCGCGGGGTCGCCGGCCGAGGCGACGACGACGACCGTGTACTCGAGCGCGCCGTGGTCTTCGAGGGTCTTGACCGTCTGGGCGACCGACGAGTTCTTCTGGCCGATGGCCACGTAGATGCACTTCACGCCCTGGCCCTTTTGGTTCAGGATCGTGTCGATGGCCACGGTGGTCTTGCCGGTCTTGCGGTCGCCGATGATCAGTTCGCGCTGGCCGCGGCCGATCGGGGTCATCGCGTCGATGGCCTTGATGCCGGTCTGGAGGGGCTCACCCACCGGCTGGCGGCCGATGATGCCGGGGGCCTGGACCTCCATGCGTCGGGTCTCGGGGTTGACGAGCGGTCCCTTGCCGTCGATCGGCTCGCCGAGAGCGCTGACCACGCGCCCGATCAGCGCGTCACCGACGGGCATCGAGAGGATGCGTCCGGTGGCGCGCACGATCTGCTCCTCTTCGATCTTGTCGACCGAACCGAGCACGACCGCACCGATTGTCTCCTCGTCGAGGTTCATCGCCAGACCCACGGTGCCGTCTTCGAACTCGAGGAGCTCGTTGACCTTGGCCGAGGGCAGGCCCGAGACGCGCGCGATGCCGTCTCCGACCTCGACCACGCGACCCACCTGCTCCGCGGCGACCGCGGGGTTGAAGTCGGTGACGTACTTCTTCAGTGCGTCCGTGATCTCGGTGGCGCTGATTGTGAGCTCTGTCATCACAGTGTCCTTTGGTTATTCGTTGCTAGAGAGTGCGGAGTCATACAGGTGCCCCTGGGCGAGCGCGTCGTGCAGCACGCCGAGACGTCCGCGCGTGGTCGCGTCGAGTCGCAGGTCGCCGACCTCGACCAGGACGCCGCCGAGGAGAGACGCCTCGTCGACTTCGAGCAGCTCCACCGGATGGCCGGTGAGGGTGGTGAGCGAGGCGGTCAGGTCGCGGCGGCTCGCGTCATCGAGGGCGCGAGCGCTGTGCACCCGCGCGACACGCCAGTCGTGGGCTCGTGCGACGAAGTCGACCAGGAAGTCGAGGGTTCCCACGAGGTCACGCGGGCGTCCGCCTTCGACGACGAATCGCGCGAGCGCCAGGGTCGTCGCGTCGACGCGGCCCTCGAGGAGCTGGCTGGTCGCACCGAGGCGCGCGTCGAGGTCCGCGTCGCGGTCGAGCAGCAGCCGACGCAGGTCGTCGTGGGTCTCGACGGCGCGCGCCCAGGCGAAGAGCTCGTCGCCGATGCGCGAGAAGTCCTCGATGGGGGTGTCTTCGAGCAGTGCGTCGGCGAAGCCCGCGACGCGGCTGCGCGCGGCGAGCAGGCTCAGCCCGGCGAGGTCGAGCGCGCCGGTCTCTGAGAGCGTGCGCGCCATCACTGCGAGCTCGGCGAAGGCGTGGGCCACCTCCTGGGCGGCCACGCGGGCTGCCGCGTAGACGGCCAGGCGACGTGTGGTCGCCTCGACCTTGTCAAGTAGGAGGTCCGAGAGGACGTTGGCCCGCGTGACACCGCTCAATGACGTGTCGGCCAAGAAGCCGCGCAGGTCCGCGCGGGCGAGAACGGTCTGCTCGAGGTTGGTCAGCTCCCCGGCGACGCGGGTGCGACCCGCGTCGTCGAGCGCACCCAACAGCGCGCTGGCGAATCCTTCGAGCCGGGCCTGCATGATC
>DATIVP010000203.1:0-4428 GCA_035465755.1 Acidimicrobiales bacterium
GACCTGGCGACTGGCGCCCGTTCTGCAAGCGGCCGGACAGTCGACGATCGTCACCGTGGCCTCCGGCGGCATGTACACCGAGCGATTCGATCTCGCGCGACTCGAGATGACGCCCGGCGACTACGACGGGGTCAAGGCCTACGCCCGGGCCAAGCGCGCGCAGGTTCTCCTCGCTCACGAGTGGTCGCGGCGGTGGGCGCGCGACGGCGTTCGCAGCTACGTCATGCATCCCGGTTGGACGGACACGCCGGGACTCGCGACGTCCCTACCGACGTTTCATCGACTGGGCCCCCTGTTGCGGCGTGCCGAGGAAGGGGCTGACACCGCGGTGTGGCTGGCCAGCGGTGCGGCGGGCGATGAGGGCACAACCTCAGGAATCTGGCTCGACCGGTGCCTCCGTGGCGAGTACTACCTGCCGTGGACGCGTCCACGACGCTCTCCCAGCGCCGACGGCGAGGACCTCTGGCGGTGGTGCGTGCGTCGCAGTGGCTTCAGTGATTCTGACGTGCCGTTGCAGTAGACGCGACGCGACTCTCTGGGTAGAGTGCGCGTGATGGCCGAAGTCGTTCTCTTTCACCACGCCCAAGGCCTGACGGCCGGCACGCTCGCTTTCGCGGATCGACTCCGTGGCGCGGGTCACGTGGTCCACGTGCCCGACCTCTACGAGGGCTGGATCTTCGCCTCACTCGACGAAGGCGTCGACTTCGCCCGGTCCGTGGGCTTTGACGTACTACTCGAGCGTGGCGTGCGATACGCCGACCAACTTCCCCGCGACGTCGTCTACGCCGGGTTCTCCCTCGGGGTGCTGCCCGCTCAGAAGCTGGCCCAGACGCGCGACGGCGCCCGGGGCGCTCTGCTCATGTCCGCGGCGTTCCCGCCCTCTGAGTTCGAATGCGCGTGGCCGCCCGACGTCCCCGTTCAGATCCACATGATGCAAGACGACGAGTGGGTCCTGGAAGGCGATCTCGACGCGGCGCGCGATCTGGCCGCGACCGTCGAGAACGCCACCTTGTATCTCTATCCGGGTGCCGCGCACCTCTTCGCCGACAGCAGCCTGACCGACTATGACGAGGCGGCGGCGACGCTTCTGAGCGAACGAGTCGTGTCGTTCCTCGATCAACTCTCCTGATTCGTTCCGCCTGCGAGGTCCGCGCCCTCGATGACGCTACGACGTCGGCGAAGTGTCGAGACTGGTTCTGTCACGTCACCCGCCTCGCGCGGGAAGGGTGAACCTAGGATGCTCCACAACGTGGAAAGGGCCGGTCATGGAACTACTTCTCACCTCCTCTGGCATCAGCAATCCGAGCATCAACGACGCCCTGGTCGGACTCCTCGGCAAGCCCATCTCGGAGTCGCGCGCTCTCTTCGTGCCCACCGCGATCTACCCCTTCCCAGGTGGCGCCGAGATGGCGCGCGCGGCGATCTGTGGTGAGTCCACGAGTCCCATGTGCGGCTTGGGCTGGAAGACGTTGGGCGTGCTGGAGTTGACCGCACTGACGAGCATCCAGCGAGAGAGTTGGGTCCCCGCGTTAGAGGAGACGGACGCGCTGCTCGTGTGGGGCGGCAACGTCCTGTACTTGCGCCACTGGATGGTCAAGTCAGGTCTCGCCGACCTGTTGCCGACACTCGATCACCTGGTCTACGTGGGAGTGAGTGCCGGGAGCATCGTGATGACGCCCTACAACTGCGACGCCGAGTTCAACGTGGAGTTCGTTCCTCCCGGCAGCGACATGGGAGAGGACAGCGAGCGGGGACTCGGTCTCGTCGACTTCACCATGTGGGTGCACGTCGACAGTCCGAATCCGATCTTCGAGGACCACAACATGGCCAACGTCGAACGGTGGGCCTCGCAGGTACCCGTCCCCACGTACGCGATCGACGACGACACCGCCATCAAGGTCTCCGGCGGCACCGTCGAGGTGATCTCCGAGGGGCACTGGAGGATCTTCAACCCCGCCACGTCAAGTGAGGGTTGATTCGTTGCATCACGACCCTCGCGCGGACATGAAGGGACCCGTGATCGTTCGTCGCTTGAACGGAGATGACGCGCCAGCTCTGCTCGATGAATTGACGGCGCTCGTGCTGCGTTCGAAGGCGTCGTGGGGCTATGACGAAGAGTTCATGGCGCGATTCGCGGCGACTTCGGTGACCCGCGAGCTGGTGGGAGAGCGTCGCGCGTGCCTCGTCGCCTTCGCGCAGGATCGACTGGTCGGCGTGGCGGTGGTCGACGACGCCGGCACCCACGCCTGGCTCGAGGACTTGTGGGTCGAGCCGGAGTTCTTTGCCTGCGGGGTGGGTAGGGCTCTCTGGGCGGGCGTGCTCGAGGTGGCGCGCGAGTGGGCCCGGTCGTGCCTCGAACTCGAGTCGGATCCGAACGCGGAGGGCTTCTATCTCGCCATGGAGGCGCGACGCACGGGGACCCGCGCTTCAGACGTGCAACGCGGTCGAGAGTTGCCGCTGATGCGCTGGGAGGCGTCGAACCGCCCCTAGTCCCACCAGCGCGCCGAGAGGGTCACGGCAAACGTGGTCGACACCGTCGTTGGTCGGAGGGGCCCGGACTGATGGGCGCCCACGACGAAGAGGCTGAGACGGGCCGCGGAGTACACGGCAACGGTGCTGACGACGTCCAGCACGCCCGTGCGGTGCGGTGGCGCGCAGACCGAGCGCAACCCCGCCGCGACCGACGAGGAGATCGACAGTCCCATGCACCAGCGCACGCCGGTCGGGTTGTGCAGCACGGCGGTGAACTCCTCGTGCGCGCCGTGACCCTGCGTGGAGGGCAAGGTGACCTGACAGGACTGTGCCGACACGACACCCCCGGGACACACGGGCGCCGCGCCGATCTTCGCGGCGAGTCTCCAGGCTCCCTTCATGGGCGCGGCTCTGAGGGTGAACGGACTCGCACCCCCGAGCGTGTCACCAATCCCGGCGAGGAAGTGGTAGACACCGCCCGAGAGGCCGTAGAGGCGCACCCGAACTGCTCGCGAGTGGAAGTGCCCCGCCGCACAGTAGGGGTTGCAGTCGTTCCAGACGAAGCGCCCCGTCGCGAGAGCGGTGGCTCCTCCCCACGAGGACCAGTGCAGTCGTTCCAGCAGCGAGTTGGCATCCGCGCACGAGATGATGATGCTGGTGGGTCGAGTCGCCAGCGTGTGGGAGCAGAGCCACACTCGGGCGACGGACGCGTCCGCGGCGCCGGCGATGGGAGCGCCGCCGATCAGGCCCGATCCGAGTAGAACCGCGCCGGCGAGGGCGAGCGCTCCTGTGCATCTGACTAGATTCGAGAAGATTGGCATGCGAGGCTCCTGTGCGTCGTGGCCATGCGACCACTCCCATCTTCGCGCGAGCTCGGGCACGACACCTATTCGGTGACCGGGGCGGTTCGTGGCGCGTTCGCGACGTCGCGGGTGAACCAGGGGATGATGGGCGAGGTACGACGCTGGTAGTCGACGTAGCCGGGGTACTTCGCAACGCTGATCTGCTCGGTGAAGCGAGTCGAGCCGACGAAGAGGGCGCTCAGCAGTAGTGGTCCGAGCCCACTGGGCAGGGCGTGAAGTCCGGCTGCGCTGGCGGCGAAGGCGAAGACCAGCCACCACTGGGCGAGCTCGAAGAAGTAGTTGGGGTGACGCGAGAAGCGAAAGAGCCCCGTGTCGAGAAATCCATCATGCGACGCGTTGCCACTTTGGACGGCCGCCGCCTTGGACCGTTGAAATCGCCACTGCTGTTCGTCGGCCACCGTCTCGCCGCACAGGCAGGCGAGGAAGACCACGCCGAGGATGATGTCAAGGGGGTGCAGGTCCGAGGGGTGTTCGGCGGCGGCCAGGGCCGGCAGGGAGATGGCCACCAGCAGCGCGTTCTGGATCAGGACGATGAAGACCAGGTTGAACGCCTGAAAGAGGGCGGGCGACATTCGTGAGCGCAGCTCGGCCCATCGGTAGTCCTCGACGCCCCGATAGCCACCCTTGCGTGCGAAGTTGAAGGTGAGCCTTGCCCCCCAGAGCGCTGTCAAGACGGCCATCAGATCGAGGCGTGCGTCACGCAGTCCCGCGTGTGCAGCGAAGACCCAGACGTAGGTTTCGGGCAGCAGTGACCAGAGTCGGTCCACCCAGGACGTGTCGCGCGTGAAAAGAGAGAGGATCCAGGCGAGGGCACTCGCCACTCCGGCGATCACGACGACGAGCTGCAGCGCGCTCACGACGTGACGTTAGCGAAGATCGGCGAGAGTTTGGCTCTGACGACGAACGCACTGGCGTCGGGCGGGATGCGGTCGTGAGAGCGAGCAAGAGGCACGCTCACTGACGCAGATGGGAGCGTGTCAATAGTCGCTTGGTGGGGCTAGTAAGAATCGAACTTACGACCTCGTCATTATCAGTGACGCGCTCTAACCGACTGAGCTATAGCCCCGGACGAACCAGTCTACCGTCCCGACGA
>DATIVP010000204.1:0-2056 GCA_035465755.1 Acidimicrobiales bacterium
GGGCAGACGATCGACGTCGTCGGCACCACCAAGGGCAAGGGCTACGCCGGTGTCATGAAGCGTCACGGCTTCTCCGGTGTGAGCGCCTCGCACGGTGCGCACCGCAACCACCGCAAGCCCGGTTCGATCGGCGGCTGCGCGACGCCAGGCCGCGTCTTCAAGGGCATGCGCATGGCCGGGCGGATGGGCACGAACCGCCAGACCACCCAGAACCTCACGATCCACGCGGTGGACGCCGAGAACGGGCTCATCCTCATCAAGGGTGCCGTTCCCGGCCCCAAGGGTGGGCTCGTCCTGGTCCGCACCTCGGCGAAGGGGGCCTGACACCATGGCGAAGCTCGAGACCGCCGAGGTGACCTCGGTCGAGGTCGTCACGCCCGACGGCTCCGCTGCCGGAACGGTCGACCTGCCCGCCGAGGTCTTCGGTGTGCAGCTCAACGTCCCGCTGATCCACCAGGTCGTCGTGGCGCAGCTCGCGGCCGCCCGCCAGGGCACGCACGACACCAAGAGCCGTGGCGAGGTCCGTGGCGGTGGCCGCAAGCCGTACAAGCAGAAGGGCACCGGCCGCGCCCGCCAGGGCTCGACCCGTGCGCCGCAGTTCGCCGGTGGTGGCGTGGTGCACGGCCCGACGCCGCGAGACTACGCCCAGCGGACGCCGAAGAAGATGAAGTCGGCCGCCCTGCGCGGAGCACTGTCCGACCGCGCCCGCAACGGCCGCGTGCACGTGGTCACCGGGATCGTCGAGGGTGACACCCCGTCGACGAAGGCGGCGATCCAGGCGCTCGGCAGCATCAGCGACCGGCGGAACCTGCTCGTCGTGCTGGAGCGCGACGACGACGTGAGCTGGCTGTCGCTGCGCAACGTGCCCAGCGTCCACCTGCTGGTCGTCGACCAGCTCAACACCTACGACGTGCTCGTGAGCGACGACGTCATCTTCACCCGGGGCGCCTTCGACGCCTTCGTCGCCGGTCCGGCGACGGGCAAGGGCGCGAAGGCCGTCACAACCGAGTCCGAGGCCGAGGAGGCTGCGCTGTGAGGATCACCGACCCGCGCGACATCCTGCTGGCGCCCGTGATCTCGGAGAAGAGCTACGGGCTCCTCGACGAGAACAAGTACACGTTCATCGTCGCGCCCGACGCCAACAAGACCCAGATCAAGATCGCGGTCGAGCAGGTCTTCGGCGTCCGGGTGACCGGCGTGAACACGATCAACCGCCAGGGCAAGACGACGAGGACGAAGTTCGGTTTCGGCAAGCGCGCCGACACCAAGCGCGCCATCGTCAGCCTCGCTGACGGCGACCGCATCGACATCTTCGGCGGTCCGGTCTCCTGACCGGCGCCGCTACCGACGAGGAAGAGAAACCCGATGGGTATCCGCAAGTACAAGCCGACCACTCCTGGGCGCCGTGGCTCCAGCGTGGCCGACTTCGTCGAGATCACGCGGTCGACGCCGGAGAAGTCGCTCGTTCGCCCGCTCCCGAAGAAGGGCGGCCGCAACAACCAGGGCCGCATCACCACCCGTCACCAGGGTGGTGGCCACAAGCGCGCCTACCGCGTCATCGACTTCCGTCGGTCGGACAAGGACGGCGTCCCTGCCAAGGTCGCGCACATCGAGTACGACCCGAACCGCACCGCGCGCATCGCGCTGCTCCACTTCGTGGACGGCGAGAAGCGCTACATCGTGGCGCCGAACCGGCTGTCGCAGGGTGACACCGTCGAGACCGGCCCCTCGGCCGACATCAAGCCGGGCAACAACCTGCCGCTGCGCAACATCCCCGTCGGCACGGTGGTCCACGCCGTCGAGCTCCGCCCCGGTGGCGGCGCGAAGATGGCCCGCTCCGCCGGAGCGAGCATCCAGCTCGTCGCCAAGGACGGCCCCTACGCCCAGCTGCGTCTGCCCTCGGGCGAGATCCGCAACGTCGACGTGCGCTGCCGCGCCACGATCGGCGAGGTCGGGAACGCCGAGCAGAGCAACATCAACTGGGGCAAGGCCGGCCGCATGCGCTGGAAGGGCAAGCGCCCGACCGTCCGTGGTGTCGCCATGAACCCGATCGACC
>DATIVP010000205.1:0-1514 GCA_035465755.1 Acidimicrobiales bacterium
ACCAGCACGAAGGACGCGATGCCGCCGTAGAGGAGGGCGTTGCGCATCGCCTTGGGAACCTGGCGTCCCGCGTCGACGGTCTCTTCGGAGATGTCACCGGCGGACTCGAAGCCGTAGAAGATGTAGACGTTGGCGAGCACGGCGACGAGGGCCGCACCGGTGAGCCAGTGGCCGCCGAAGTTCACGCCGTAGGGGTTGGTGGCCACGTTCTCGACGCCCTGGGAGGAGAAGAGGAAGCCGAAGCCCTGGTGGAACCCGTGGATGGCCAGCGCGATGAACACGCCGAAGGTGCCGATCGTCTCGACGTAGACGCCAAAGCGCGCCACGCGACCCATGATCTTGGCGCCGATCGAGTTGAGCACGCCCGAGAGCACGATAATCGCGCCGGTGACGATGAAGATCGTCAGGTGGTCGCTCGCGTTGAGGTGCGTCTTGAACCAGATGTTGGACAGGTCCGTGATGTAGCCCACCGCGCCCGAGTCCACCGAGGCGACCGTCGCCAGCAGCGCGAAGCCGTAGATCCAGCCGACGAACCAGCCGTAGCGCGGGCCCACGTTGTACTTGCCGTACTGATACAGGGCTCCCGAGAGCGGGTACTCGCTGGAGAGCTCGCCGAAGACCAGGGCCACGAGCAGCATCAGGCCGACCACGACGGGCATCGTCCAGATGTAGCGGGGCCCGCCTGCGGCGAGTCCCAGGATGTAGAGCGAGTAGATGCCCACCATCGGACTCAGGTAGCTAAAGGCCACCGAGAAGTTGTCGAAGAGCGACAGCACCCTCGAGAGCTCTTGGCGATATCCCAGCGCCGACAGCCGTTCGTCGTCGCGAGATTCCACAGTGTGTTCTGACATTGTTCCCCCTTGACGCGGTCAACGCCGCGATTCCCTCACGATACCCACGAACCTGAGCGTCGCTCGGGATTCTCCGCGTTCGAAGTGACGCAACGCCGCGCTGTGGCAGTGTACGAAGATGGACGAGGACGAGGTGACGCGCGACGAGCTCGAGGCGCTGGTGGCCGCGTTGCGCGCCGAGGTCGAACGGCTCAAGGAGGAGTTGCGACGACTGCGCCGCGACGCCCACGAAGTGCCGCCGCACTACCTCTAGGACGCAACCAGCGCGCCGGTACACTCACCACCAGCGACGAATCGAGGCCTCATGACACGCATGCCCGCCGCGTTCGTGGGCCACGGCACGCCCATGAACGCCCTGGACCACAACCGCTACACCCAGGCCTGGAGCGACTTCGCGGCGTCGCTGCCGGCGAGCCCGCGCGCCGTCTTGGTCCTCTCGGCCCACTGGTACGTGAACGTCACCGCGGTGACCGCGATGGTCGCCCCGCGCACCATTCACGATTTCTATGGCTTTCCCCAGGCCCTGTTCGACGTGCGCTACCCCGCCCCGGGCGACCCCGACCTCGCCGAGCGCGTGGCCGAGGTCGTCAAGCCCACCTGGGTGGGGCTCGACCACGACGGCTGGGGAATCGACCACGGCACGTGGTCGGTGCTCGTGCACAT
>DATIVP010000206.1:0-4724 GCA_035465755.1 Acidimicrobiales bacterium
AGCATCGAGCCCGTCGCCGACCGCCTCGGCCACGACCGGCGCTACAGCGTCGACTGGACGAAGATCCACACCGAGCTCGGCTACTCCCCGCGGGTCGACTTCGCCGAGGGCCTGGCCGCGACCGTGCAGTGGTACCGCGACCACGAGGAGTGGTGGCGGCCCCTCAAGGGGGCGATGTGAACATCGTCGAGCTCTCGATCTCGGGCGCCTGGCTGCTCGAGAGCCCCGTGTGGGCCGACGAGCGAGGGTTCTTTCGCGAGTGGTTTCGCTTGCCGGACTTCCTCGGTGCGGGCGTCGACTTCTCCGCCCACCAGGCGAACCTCTCGCACTCGGTGAAGAACACGGTGCGCGGACTGCACTACTCGCTCGCCCCCGAGGGCCAGGCGAAGCTGGTCACCTGCGCGGCCGGAGAGATCGACGACGTGCTCGTCGACGTGCGCGTGGGCTCGCCGACTTTCGGCGCGGTGGAGATCGTGCATCTCGAAGGGGGCGCCGGCCGATCGGTCTACCTGCCCGCCGGGCTCGCTCACGGGTTCTGCGTCACGAGCGAGACGGGCGTGCTCGTCTACCTGCTCTCGTCGGTGTTCAACGCGCCGGTCGAGCTCGAGATCAATCCCTTCGACGCGCAGCTCGGGGTCGCCTGGCCCCTCCAGGGCGAACCGGTCGTGAGTGCGAAGGACGCCCACGCGCCCTCCTTCGCGCAGCGCCGCGACGCCGGTGAGTTGCCGGCGTTCGCCTAGAGACCACCCGGGCGGGTCTTGGTAGCGTGGCGTCAGTGAGTACGTCCTCTCTGAGGGTTGTGACCGACGCGGACATCGGCGTCCGGCTCGCGGACCCGGCACGTCTGCCCAGCATCGCGGGCGAGACCCAGCTGCGCGCGGTGCTCGCGAGCCTCGCCGGCGTCGACGCCGTGGGGGCCGAGGCGCGCGCCGCCAAGCTCGCGACTCGTTCGATCAAGACCGGGTCCAAGCGCGCGGCGCTCGATGCGATCATCTCGATGATCGATCTCACCACCCTCGAGGGCGCCGACACGCCCGAGCGCGTCGCCTCGATGTGCGACAAGGCCCGCCGTCCCGATCCCGGCGACGCCTCGGCGCCGAGCGTCGCCGCGGTGTGCGTCTACCCGGACCTGGTGGCCGGGGCGAAGCACCGCCTCGCCGGCTCCTCGGTCTCGGTCGCGGCGGTCGCCACGGCCTTCCCCTCGGGTCGGGCGTCGCTCGCGGTGAAGCTGCTCGACGTGGCCGACGCGGTGGCGGCCGGCGCCGACGAGATCGACATGGTCATCGACCGCGGGGCGTTCCTCTCGGGTCGCCTGGGCCAGGTCTTCGACGAGATCGTCGCGGTGAAGGCCGCCTGCGGCGCGGCCCATCTCAAGGTCATCTTGGAGACCGGCGAGCTCGTCACCTACGACAACGTGCGACGAGCGAGCTGGCTCGCCATGCTCGCCGGCGCCGACTTCATCAAGACCTCGACGGGCAAGGTCAGCGTCGCCGCGACCCCGCCGGTCGCCTTGGTGATGCTCGAGGCCGTGCGCGACTTCGCCGAGTCCACGGGACGCCTGGTGGGCGTGAAGGTCGCCGGCGGCATCCGCAGCGCCAAGGACGCGATCCGCTACCTGGTGATCGTCAACGAGACCGCGGGCTCGACCTGGATGCGCCCCGAGCTCTTTCGCTTCGGCGCGTCGTCGCTGCTCAACGACGTGTTGATGCAGCGTCTACGCCAGACGCGCGGTGTGTACGTGCGCCCCGAGGAGTTCAGCGCCGACTGATGAGCGACAGAGAACTTGCCACGAGCCACCTGGGGGCCTTCGACTACGACCCCGCGCCGGAGTCGGCGGCCGTCGCACGCCTGCGCGAGTCCTACGGCCTCTTCATCGCCGGCGAGTTCACCGACCCCGCGTCCCACGAGTCCTTCGCCTCGGTGAATCCGGCGACCGGCGCTGATCTCGCGCGCGTCTCCCAGGCGAGTTCGCCCGACGTCGACCGCGCCGTCGCCGCCGCGCGCCACGCCTACGACACGGTGTGGTCCACGACCACCGGCGCCGAGCGCGCCAAGTACCTCTTTCGCATCGCCCGACTGATCCAGGAGCGCTCGCGCGAGCTGGCCGTCGTCGAGACCCTCGACAACGGCAAGCCGATTCGCGAGTCTCGTGACATCGACGTGCCCCTCGCGGCCGCGCACTTCTTCTACTACGCCGGCTGGGCCGACAAGCTCGATCACGCCGGCTACGGCGCGAACCCGCGCCCGGTGGGCGTCGCCGGCCAGATCATCCCGTGGAACTTCCCTCTCTTGATGGCGGCCTGGAAGCTCGCGCCGGCGCTGGCCGCGGGCAACACCTGCGTCTTGAAGCCGGCTGAGACCACGCCGCTGAGCGCCCTGGTCCTCGCCGAGATCCTCCAGCAGGCCGACCTGCCCGCCGGCGTGGTCAACATCGTCACCGGCGACGGCGCAACGGGCGCGGCTCTCGTCGAGCACCCCGGCGTCGACAAGATCGCCTTCACCGGCTCGACCGAGGTCGGTCGCCTCATCCAGCGCCGCGTCGCCGGGAGTGCCAAGCGGCTCACCCTCGAGCTCGGCGGCAAGGGGGCCAACATCGTCTTCGACGACGCGCCGATCGACGAGATGATCGAGGGGATCATCGACGGGATCTTCTTCAACCAGGGCCACGTCTGCTGCGCCGGTTCGCGACTGCTCGTCCAAGAGACCATCGCCGACGAGGTGCTGCGCCGACTGGTGCGGCGCGTCGAGCAGCTGCGAGTCGGCGATCCCCTGGACAAGAACACCGACGTCGGCGCGATCAACTCGGCCGCCCAGCTGGCCAAGATCAACGAGCTCGTCGCGGCCGGTGAGGCCGAGGGCGCGACGCGCTACTCGAGCTCGTGCGAGCTGCCCGCCGCGGGCTACTGGTTCGCGCCGACGGTCTTTGCCGACGTGTCCTCATCGCATCGCATCGCGCGCGAGGAGATCTTCGGGCCGGTGCTCTCGGTGCTGACCTTTCGCACGCCCGACGAGGCGGTCGCCAAGGCCAACGACACGAACTACGGACTGGCCTGTGGGGTGTGGAGCGAGAAGGGCAGTCGCACTCTCTGGGTCGCCGAGCGCCTGCGCGCCGGGGTGATCTGGGCCAACACCTACAACCGCTTCGATCCGACCAGCCCCTTCGGCGGCGTGCGCGAATCGGGTTTCGGCCGCGAGGGCGGCCGTCACGGACTGGAGGCCTACCTCGATGTCTGAGCGGCTCGACGTGCGAAAGACCTACAAGCTCGTGATCAACGGCGCCTTCGTGCGCAGCGAGTCGGGGCGCAGCTACGAAGTGCGAAACGCCGCCGGCGAGTTCTGGGCCAACGTCGCCCAGGGCTCGCGCAAGGACGTGCGCGACGCGGTCAAGGCCGCCCGCTCGGCCCAGGCCACGTGGTGGAAGGCGACCGCCTACAACCGCGGCCAGGTCCTCTTCCGTCTGGCCGAGATGGCCGAAGCGCGACGCGACGAGTTGGCCAGCCACGTCGCGGCCGCCGAGGGCGTCGACGAGGCCCGGGCGCTCGACGTCGTCGCGCGCGGCATCGACCGGATCGTCTGGTACGCGGGCTGGACCGACAAGGTGGCCCAGGTCCTCGGCGGGGCGAATCCCGTCGCCGGGCCCTTCTTCAACTTCTCCCTGCCGGTGCCGAGCGGGGTGGTGGGCGTGCTCGCCCCCCAGGAGTCGTCCTTCGAGGGCTTCGTCGACACCGTCCTCGCCCCCCTCGCGGCGGGCAACGCCGTGGTGGTGGCGACCAGCGAGGCCCGGCCCACGCCCGGCCTGCTGCTCGGCGAGATGTCGGCGACGTCGGACTTTCCCGCGGGGGTCCTCAACGTGATCTCCGGCCTCACGCGCGAGCTGGCGCCCGCCCTGGCGAGCCACGAGGACGTCGACGGGCTCGACCTCGAGGGCGCGGGCGCGGACCACGACGAGCTCGCCGCGACGGCGGCGACGTCGATCAAGCGCGTGCGCCGGGCGGGCGGAGGCGACTACGCGGAGTCGTCGACGTCGCGGCTGCGCAGCTTCGTCGAGACCTCCACGGTCTGGCACACGATCGGACGATAATGGACCCCTTCACCCTGGCGAGAACGGCCGCCGACGAGCTGCGCGAACGAAGCGGCGTCGACGCCTACGACGTCGCGGTGGTGCTCGGCTCGGGCTGGCGCGAGGGCGCGGCCGTCCTCGGCGAGCCCTCGAGCGTCGTCGCCACGTCGTCGCTCTCGGGATTCGCCGCGCCGACGGTGCCCGGACACGAGGGCCAGATCCTCTCAGTCGAGGTGGCGGGCCGCCACGTCGCCCTGATCGCGGGGCGCGTGCACCTCTACGAGGGCAACTCGGCCGCCGCCGTGGTGCACCCCGTGCGCAGCGTGATCGCGGCCGGCGCGCGACGCGTGGTGTTGACCAACGCGGCCGGCGGCATCGATCCCGCGCTTCGCCCGGGTTCGGTCGTCGTGATCCGCGACCACGTGAACATGACGGCCACCTCGCCGCTCGAGGGCCCGATGCCCGCCGAGGCGCCGTCGCGCTTCGTCGATCTGACCGACCTCTACAGCGCTCGCCTGCGACGCGCGATCCTCGACGCCGGCACCGGTCTCGAGGAGGGCGTCTACGCGGGCCTGCGCGGGCCCCACTACGAGACGCCCGCCGAGATCCGCATGCTCGCGAGCCTGGGCGCGACCCTGGTGGGGATGTCGACGGTCCTCGAAGC
>DATIVP010000207.1:0-5400 GCA_035465755.1 Acidimicrobiales bacterium
GAGGAGCCCGTGGCCAGCAGGTCGAGTTCGACACCGCGGCGAGAAGGGTCGACGAGGGGAGTAATGAGTATCTCGTGGTCGAGCGCCCGTGTCGAGGAGAGGGAAGCAAGGATGACGGTCGACGAGCCGTCGATCACCGAGATGGGTCGATCGAAGTGGGCGTCGACGAAGTGGTGCGCGCAGACTGAGTCGGCGGCGCCGACGAATACGGGGGTTCCCGCGGCGACGCCGCCGAGGAGTTCGGCCCCCGACGCACTGAGTGCGACGTGGTGCCGTGGGTTCTCTACGCGGGGCAAGAGGTCCTTGGAGACGCCCCACTGAGAGGTGACGCTGTCGTTCCAGTCGCCCATCGCGAGATCGAAGTTGCCAAAGCCCGAGGCCGTTGACGGATCCGTCACCAGTTCACCAGTCAGAACGTGGAAGAGGTAGTCCTTGGCCGAGAGGATCGCGGCGGGCGAGTACCCCTCGCGCGCGAGGCGTCGCAGGTGCATCGGGATGACGTAGCGCCCGTCGATGGGCGCACCGGAGATCTCGTAGAGCCGACGTCGCTGGAGGGGCGACAGCAGGGACGCGACGAGGTCGTCCGCTCGCGAATCCTGCCACGTGACCGCATTGCCAAGCGGGTCGCCCACCGCTGACACGGCGACCAGGGTCGGGATCTGGGCGGTGAGGACGACCGCGTCGATGGTGATCGTCGACGCGACGTTGCCCAGTGCACCGGCCACGCTCGCACGGATGCCTGCGAGCCAGTCCTCGCTTCGCTGCTCGGCCATGCCGACCTCGCGGGAGATCGTCGGGTGGCTCGCCGAGGCCGACGCCAGAACTCGCAACGTTTCGTCGACGACCGCGGCCTTGATCCGCGAGGTGCCGAGATCTAGAGCGAGAACGTGGGTGCGGGCCATGAAGGACTCAGGAGTGACGCTAGGCGAGCGAGTGGCTGCGTGCGACGAGTGCGTCAAGGCTCTCGTCGGCGCGCTCGAGGGTCGCGTCGATGTCCGCGTCGCTGTGAGCGAAGGAGAGAAAGAGGTTCTCTAGGTGCCCCGGGTGAAAGAGGACGCCGCGCTCGAGCATCTCCTCCCACCAGATGCGAAAGAGGTCCGGTCGACTATGGCGCGCGGCGTCACGGTAGTTGTGGATCTCAGCGTCAGAGAACCAGACCTGGTACACGGGACCCATCCCGACGACCGAGCCGGCAATGGACTTCTCGTCCATGAGCCGGCTGAGCCCCTCGCGCAAGCGGTCGGAGCGGCGATAGAGATCGGCGTAGGACGCCTCGGCGGAGAGGTAGCGAAGCGAGGCGAGTGCCGCCGTGACGGCAATGGTGTTGCCCGAGTACGTACCGGCGATGGAGACGCGTCCGTCGCTGGCTAGATCCATGATCTCGCGCTTGCCGCCGAGGGCCGCGACGGGGAAGCCCCCGCCGAGTCCCTTGGCCATGACCGTCAGGTCTGGGGTCACGCCGAGGGCCGCCTGCGCCCCGCCGAGGGCGATGCGAAAGCCGGTGATGACCTCGTCGAAGATGAGCAGGGCTCCGTGACGCGTCGTGATCTCGCGCAGTCCTTCGAGGTAGCCCTCGTGGGGCAGGATGCAGCCCGTGTTGCACATGATCGGCTCGGTGATCACCGCGGCGATCTGCTCGGGATTCTCCTGGAAGAGGCGTTCGATCATGTCGAGATCGTTCCACTGGGCGATCACGAGCGAGTCGCCCATCTCCGAGGGCACGCCCGGGCCCTGGGGAAGGGCGATCGGGTGCTCGTCGGAGCCGGCGCGCGCGAGGTCGGGATGCTTGGACCAGTAGATGCCGTCGGAGAACCCGTGGTACTGGCCCTCGAAGCGAACGACCTTCGTGCGCCCGGTGAATGCGCGAGCCAGTCGCAGGGCGTAGAGGACGCCTTCGGTGCCGGTGTTGACGATGCGCACGGTCTCGACACTGGGTATGGCGCCGACGATGGCGTGGGCGAGTTCGATCTCGGGCGAGGTGGGCATCGCAAAGACCGTGCCGACGCCCTGGATCGATTCGGTCACCGCTGCCGTGATCGCGCGCGGACGATGACCGAGGAGCATGGGCCCGAGTCCGAGCAAGTAGTCGATGTACTCGTTGCCGTCCACGTCGATGAGGGTTGAACCGTCGCCGTGGTCAGCGAAGATCGGGTGGGGCTCCCAGCCCGAGAACGCCGCGCGAGCGGTCGAATTGACACCGCCGGGGATCGCGCTGAGGGCGCGAGCGTAGAGCGCAGCTGACTTCGCGTAGCGCTCTGGATGTATGAAGTCGTGCGACATTCTTCCCCTAAGTCTTTATAACGACATAATAACTATAGCAGCCGTGGGGGACCACGTGGAGACGTCGCGAGAGCGTAGTGAGCTAGCCGCGCGAGGCGGCGAGGACCTTGGCGGCGTGGCCGTCGGCGCGCACGCCGTACCAGGCCTGCTCGATGCGCCCGCTCGGCGAGATGAGAAACGTCGAGCGAATGACGCCGGTGACCTTTTTGCCGTACATCATCTTCTCGCCGAACGCGCCGTAGGCCGTCATCACCTCCCGAGAGGGATCGCTCAGCAGATCGAAGCGCAGGGCGTACTTCGCGCGGAACTTCTGGTGGCTCACCGCGTCGTCGGGCGAGACGCCGAGCACGACGACGCCCAGGTCGTTGAACCCGGAGAGGTCGTCGTTGAACTGGCACGCCTCCTTGGTGCAGCCGGGGGTGTCATCAGCGGGATAGAAGTAGAGCACGACGCGCTGGCCCTTCAGCGAGGCGAGCGTCACCGTCGCGCCGTCTTGGTTGGTGAGGCTGAACGTGGGGGCGGAATCTCCGGGGGACAGGCGTGGCATGGGGCTCTCCTTTGACGGTGTCGAGCCTTTCATACCGCACTTCGCCCCCGCCAGCGCCGCGTCGCCAGAGAACTTCAAAAGGGGGATTATTCGGGCCGATTCGCCCCTAGACTGGTGGTCGCTGCAAGAAGTTCAGCGTGGGCCCACTTTCTCCACGAACGACGGTTCCGGGTCCGACCGAGAAAAGACCGTAGTTCCGTGACGAGCGAAACAATCGAGTCGGCGACCACGTCGTCGGACTCCTATGCCACCACCGTGACCTTCGCCGAGTTGGGCGTGCACCCTCAACTGTGCGCGCAGCTCGAGCGAGACGGCATCACGACAGCCTTCCCGATCCAGGCCATGACCATCCACGACGCGCTGGCCGGGCGCGACGTCTGCGGCAAGGCCAAGACCGGCTCGGGCAAGACCCTGGGCTTTGGCCTGCCGATGCTCCAGCGCGTCGCCGCGAGCGAGGCACCGACGGGAACGGGTCACGCGGCCCGTCCGCGCGGCCTCGTTTTGCTGCCCACCCGCGAGCTCGCCGTGCAGGTTCACGAGGTCCTCGAGCCTCTGGGTCACGCGCTCGGCCTGCGCGTGACCGCCGTTTACGGGGGCGCGGACATCGAGCGCCAGGTCAAGGCCCTGCGCAAGGGCAGCGACATCATCATCGCCACCCCGGGCCGCCTCATTGACTTGGGGGACCGCGGCGAGGTGAACGTCGAAGGACTCGACGTGCTGGTCCTCGACGAGGCCGACCGCATGGCCGATATGGGCTTCATGCCCCAGGTCGAGTGGGTGCTGCGCCGCATCGCTCAGCATCCTCACCAGACGCTGCTCTTCTCGGCCACGCTCGATGGCGCGGTCGACCGGCTGGTCTCTCGCTACCTGACCGATCCGGTCTTTCACGAGGTTGCGAGCGACACCCAGACGGTGTCGCAGATGGTGCACCACTTCCTCAACGTCCACCAAATGGACCGCGTCAAGGTCGCAGCCGCGATTTGCAACTCCTATGGCAAGACCATCATCTTCTGTCGCACCAAGCGCGGGGCCGACCGCCTGGTCGAGCAGCTCGCCAAGGAGGGCGTCGTCGCCGCGGCGATCCACGGTGACCTGCGCCAGAGCCAGCGTGAGAAGGCCCTCGCGGACTTCTCCGCCGACAAGCTCCCAGTCCTCGTGGCGACTGACGTCGCCGCGCGAGGTCTGCACATCGACAGCGTGGACTGCGTGATGCACTTCGATCCGCCAGAGGATCACAAGGCCTACCTGCACCGCAGTGGCCGCACGGCACGCGCGGGCTCGACCGGCGTTGTCGTCTCGCTCCTGCTGTGGAACCAGATGGTCGAGGCCGAAGTGATCATGCGACGCCTGGCGTTGAAGCGCCCGATCGTCGAGGTCTTCTCGAACAACCCGCACTTGAAGGATCTCGCCGCCTGGGAGCCGACGATGGAAGATTCCGTTTTGTGAGCAAGAAGGTTAAGAAGAACAAGTCTGCTCTGGCCGTCTACGAATCGAATCCCTCGATTCGTCGCGCCCTGGTCGTGGTCGCGCACCCCGATGACGTCGATTTCGGCACCGCCGGCACCATCGCGCGCCTGACGGGCGACGGCGTTGAGGTGTCCTACTGCCTCGTCACCTCGGGGGACGCCGGCGGGGACGACTCCACCGTCTCCAACGCCGAGCGCGCCGAGATGCGCGAGCGAGAGCAGCGCGCCGCCGCCGCGGAGGTCGGCGTTCACGACCTGACGTTCCTCGGCTATCCCGACGGCAGGGTGGAGGTCACCCTCGACCTGCGTCGTGACATCGCACGGGTGATCCGCAGCGTCCAGCCCGACCTCGTGATCACCCAGAGCCCCGAACGCAACTGGGAGCGCATCTTCGCGAGCCACCCCGATCATCTGGCCGCGGGCGAAGCCACGCTGCGCGCGGTCTATCCGGACGCTCGCAATCCCCATGCCTTCCCCGAGCTGCTCGGCTTTGGCTACCAGCCCCACCGGGTGGCCCAGGTCTGGCTCGCCAGCTCGGCCTCTCCCACGATGGTCGTCGACATCACGACGACCTTCGAGCGCAAGATCGCCGCTCTCTCCCAGCACGAGAGCCAGGTGGGCGCGCGCGACGATCTCGAAGAGATGGTGCGCCACTGGGCGCGTCAGTCCGCGAAGGTCGCCGGTCTCGGCAAGGGCCGTCTCGCCGAAAGCTTCCGCGTCGTCAACACCTAGTTTTTCGCGCCGGTTCTATGGTGACACCATGGGAGGCGCGAAGCGGCGGGTAGGTCTGCGAACGCGGGTCGCCCAGCGCGTGCCCTCGCATCGATTCGGTGACCTCTTCGCCGGACTGTCACGCGACAACGTCCCGCGCGAACTGCTGGCGGGGATCACTCTGCTCGCGATCGCCATTCCCGAGCAGCTCGCGACGTCCCAGCTCGCGGGCGTCGCGGCCTTCAGCGCGATGGTCGCCTTCATCGCGGCGACTCTCGCCTTCACGTTCATTGGGTCGAATCCGATCATGTCAATCGGCGCCGATTCGACGATCGCACCTCTCTTCGCGGTCGCCCTCTTGCGCCTGGCGGCCCCCAACTCCAGCCAGTACTTCAC
>DATIVP010000208.1:0-1759 GCA_035465755.1 Acidimicrobiales bacterium
ACCCTGATCATGCCAAGGTTTGCACTTCCACCGAGAGCACGGCCGGCAGGTCGTGGACGATCGCCTCCCAGGTGTCGCCGCCGTTGGCCGAGGCGTAGACCTGGCCGCCGGTGGTGCCGAAGTAGACGCCGCAGTCCTCGAGCGTGTCGACGGCCATCGCGTCGCGCAGCACATTGACGTAGCAGTCGCTCTGGGGCAGGCCCGTGGTCAGCGGCTCCCACTCGTTGCCGCCGCTGCGGCTGCGATAGACCCGCAGCTGGCCGTCGACGGGGTAGTGCAGGTGGTCGCTCGTGATGGGCACCACGTAGAGGGTCTCGGGCTCGTGGGCGTGGACGTCGATCACGAAGCCGAAGTCCGTCGGCAGGTTCCCGCTGACCTCGAACCACGAGTCGCCGGCGTCGTTGGAGCGCATGACGTCCCAGTGCTTTTGCATGAAGAGCACGTCGGGCCGGGCCGGGTGCATCGCGATGTGGTGCACGCAGTGCCCGACCTCGGTGTCCTCGTCGGGGATCTCGCTCGAGCGCAGGCCGCGGTTGATCGGCTTCCAGGTCACCCCGGCGTCGTCGGAGCGAAAGGCCCCGGCCGCCGAGATGGCGATCACGATGCGCCCCGGGTCGCTGGGGCTCTGGATGATCGTGTGCAGGCACAGTCCGCCCGCGCCGGGCTGCCACTGCGAGCCGGTGTCGTGCCCGCGCAGTCCGCTGAGCTCCTGCCAGGTGGCCCCGGCGTCGCTCGAGCGAAAGAGCGCGGCGTCCTCGACGCCGGCGAGCACGGTGTCGGGATCGGTCAGGGACGGCTCCAGGTGCCAGACCCGCGCGAACTCCCAGGGGTGCGGGGTGCCGTCGTACCACTGGTGGGTGCCGGGCACGCCGTCGTAGGCGAACTGGTTGCCGACCGGCTCCCAGGTCGCGCCGCCGTCGTCGGAGCGCTGGATCAGCTGGCCGAACCAGCCCGTCGACTGGGACGCGAAGATTCGATTGGGATCGACTGGCGAGCCCTTGAGATGAAAGACCTCCCAGCCGCCAAAGAGCGGGCCCTCGACGTGCCAGTCCTTGCGCTTGCCGTCCGAGGTGAGGATGAAGGCCCCTTTTCGGGTACCCACCAGTACACGCACGCTGCTCATAGACGCCCCCTCCGTTGTCGCGAACCGCTAGCTCGCCCCACAGTAGCGCTGGGCATCGCGCGCCGCTCAGCCGCCGATCATCGACATCGAGCGATGCGGCGCCAGGAACTCGGGCTCGTTGATCGCGTGACCGGGGAACTTCGCCCACACGGCTCGCCGGAACACGCCCTCGATGGCCGCGTCGTCGCAGCCCTCACGCATCAGTCGGCGCAGCGAGTGCTCGTCGTCGCTGAAGAGGCAGTTGCGGATCGATCCGTCGGGGGTGAGCCGCAGACGGTTGCACGTCCCGCAGAAGGGCTCGGTCACGGTCGAGATCAGCCCGATCTCGCCGACGCCGTCGACGAAGCGGAACCGCTCGGCCGGTGCGACGCGGCCCGGCTCGTCGACCGCCTCGATGCCAAAGGCGCTGTTCAGAACGTCAAAGACCTCGCGACCCGGCACCAGGCGGTCGCGGTCCCACTCGCCCTGGGCGTCGAGGGGCATGAACTCGATGAAGCGCACGATTCGCTTCGTCGTGCGCGCGAAGTTGGCGAAGTCGAGGATCTCGTCGTCGTTGATCCCGCGCAGCAGGACGACGTTCACCTTGAGAGGGGCCAGCCCCGCCGCCTCGGCCGCGTCCATCCCCGCGAGCACCGT
>DATIVP010000209.1:0-3270 GCA_035465755.1 Acidimicrobiales bacterium
ACCGCGACCCATTGCCAGGTCCCGGTGACGGTGGGCGTGTAGCCCGGGGTGCTCGTGTAGGCGCCGTTGCCCGAGACGCTCGCCTGGTAGTGCCAGGTGTAGTCGCTGGCGCCGGGCGTCGTGGTGCAGGTCTGGCTCGGGCTGAACAGGTAGAAGTCGATCGTGCCGCTCGGGCTGTAGCCGCCGGTGAGAGTGGCGGTGTCGTTGATCGCTCCCGATCCGACGACCAGGCTCGTCGGGCTCGTAGCGGTAGACAGGCCCGTCGTGTGCTGTGACACGGTGAGGGGCTCGCACGCCGACGTCACGCCGACGTTGGTGCCATCACCGTTGTAGATCGCGTTGAAGGACACCGACGACGATCCGATGGTGAACGTCGAAGCGTCGGGAATGGCTCCCCCCGCCCCCACCGAGACGTTCTGCGTCGTCGCCACGGTTCCCGTGCAGTCCGCGGTGGCGAAGCGCTGATACGTCACCGTTCCGCCGATCGCCGTCGAGAACTGGCCCGTGAAGGCGGCGGTGTCGTGGACGATCGTGCCCGGCAGCGCGGAGGTCACCGTCGCGCCACTGGCGTCCTTGATCGTCGTCACGAGGCCGGGCGTGAAGTAGATCGCGTTCGAGTCCAACTGACGGCTCTGAGCGCCGATCGTCGTTGTCGTGCCACCAATGGTGAAGCTGTCCAGGTTCATGTGATAGGGCGAGCCACTGATTGACTGAGCGGCCTGGCCGGCCCCCCAGTCGAGCTCTGACGCGATGTGCCCGCCCCAGGCCAGCACGACGGTCCAGCCGCTGGCCGGAGCGGTTCCCGTGAGGCTGAAGGTCACGCTGAAGGTCTCGCTGCACGCTCCCGATCCGGAGGTCTGCTGGGCCCCCAAGGTCACGCCGGAGATGCTCGCACTGGCAGCACTTGGAGCGAAGATCTTGAAGGCACCGGCGAGCTGTGACCCAGTGAAGTTGTTCGTGAGGGCGTTGAGACACGCCGTCAGGTTCGATCCCTCACTGGGAACCGTGTAACTAGCAGCAGGAGAGGGTGGCGTCCCGGGCGCGGTACAGCCCGAGCCCGCCGCGGAGCCCAACTGGTCGTAACACGGGTTGGAGTTGTTGAAGTTGTACGGCGCACCGGTGGTGCTCGTCGTCTCGGTGGCGTCGTAGGAACCCAGGTAGTCGATCGCGTGCTTGCCGCCGACGACGGTGTCGAAGCTCGCCGACAGGGTGATGGTGTTACTTGGCAGACCCGTCATCGTCGTGCGGTAGGCGATGAAGTCTCCCTCTCGCCAGTGGGACTTCTGCTTGTTCGCGTTTCCGTTGACCCAGCCCTTGTAGTTGGTCGACGCGAGGGTGCCCACGAGGCACGGGCTGATCGCCGTCAAGGGACCATTGACACACTGGTCCAGAGTCGCCGCCACGCCCGACGACGAGGCCGCCGCAGGCTGGATCGACGTCGACGTGGCAATCACCGTCATTGAGCCGACGGACAGGATCACCGCGAATACGCTCGCACCGAGTCGAGCAAAGATCTGAGATACACGGTTCATAGAGGCCTCCACCCATCGGCACTGCTGAGCGGGCTACCAACTCCGGCCACATTCCTTGTCGGAATCGGCGGTCCGTGTCACTACGTCCTCAACGTAGGAACAACATCCTGACAAGTCAAATCGAGAGATGAAGTGGTGAACCACAATTCCCCGATCCCTCGTCAGCGTCACTATCACCCTCTTGTCGGACCGCGAGTCGGGGCGGCGGAAACAATCGCTCGAGAACATCGCTCTCGCGGTTCAGCTCCTCGGGCGCGCCGAAGCGTCGCGTTGCGCTCCTCCCGCGACGTGATCAACGCGACGCGCGACGATCACGCAACGTCGTCGGTCCTCGTTCATGGCGAGTCGGCGCCCCGCGATCTCGCGAGCGACGGTCAGGGTTCAGCGTGAGGAGACGTGACCGTCTTCTCGCGACGTCGTCAGTCGAAGTTGTTCTTGCGACCCTCGCGCACGTAGTCGACGGTCGAGCGAATGTGCTCGTCACCGTGGATCGACTTCTGCTTGGCGACGTGTCCGAACATCTGGATCCCGAAGCCGCCGTCCAGGTCGTCGGTGATGCGCTTCTTCCAGGGTCGGCGCACGATCTGGGTCGTGAGGCGACGCGTCGTTCGCGGCTGGGACATGATGTGATCGGCCAGCTGGTAGGCGCGCTCGACCAGCCTCTCGCGCGGCACCACCTCGTTCACCAGTCCGTACTCAAGCGCCTTCTTCGCGTCGATCGCCTCGCCGGTCAAGAGCGCGTAGGCCGCGCGCTTGGTGCCGAGGAGCTCCTGCATCGCGTTGTGGATCCCGTCAGCCGGCACCGAGCCGATGTCGTAGTGCAGGTCGAAGAAGACGGCGTCCTCGGCGGCCAGCGTGATGTCGCACATCAGGACGATCTCGGAGTGGAAGCCCGGACCGTTGAAGAGGCCGATCGTCGGGATTTCCAGGTCGTTCACGAGCGAGCTGACGTTGATGCGCCCGTCCTTGTAGGCGTACTCGTACGCCCAGTAGGGCATGTCGGCGGTCTCGAGCTCGAAGCCGTGCGGATCGGAGTCCATCATGAACTCCTCGCCGGTGCCGGTCAGGATGAGCAGCTCGTTCTGCGGATCGGCGCCGATGACCTTGAGCATCTGGCCGAGCGCGCGGTGGTTCTCGACGCTCAGCTGGATGGGACCGCCCAGCGTGTGGGCCCGGGCGAGCAGGACCCCGTCCTCGCGCCGCTCCAGGACGAAGAAGTCCTTGAAGGTCTCGCGGTACTCCTCGAACCGGGGGGTGGGGATGAACTTCTGCAGTGACACGGTGATCCTTCCTCTCGTGAAGCGGCTAGTGGTCCTCGGGTCTCACGTCCAGGCCGGACGAGGTCGCCTGCAGGGCGAAGAGCGCGAGGAAGTCGGCGTCGCGGTAGCCGTGGCCGATCGCGCTCTGGAGCAGTTGCAGCACGCTCGAGGCGAGCACCATGGGCACCTCGGCCTCGCGCGCGCTCGCCATGCCCAGCTCGAAGTCCTTGCGCAGCAGCTCGGTCGTGAACGTCGGCGTCCAGTCGAGGGCCAGCAGGTCCGGCGTGCGCCGCTTCACCCAGGGGGTGGCCAGTCCCGTCGAGTTCAAGAAGTCGAGGAAGACGCCCCGGCGAACCCCGGACTTCTCGGCGAGGACCGTCACTTCGGCCAGCGACTGCACCAGGAGGCCGAGGTAGAGGTTGTGACAGATCTTCACCGTGTTGGCCTCCTCGGCCTCGCCCACCCAGATCGACGCTCGG
>DATIVP010000210.1:0-3039 GCA_035465755.1 Acidimicrobiales bacterium
CTCGCCCTCGGCGACGATGGTCACGTCGGCGAGTCCCAGGATCGACGCCGCCAGGCGATTGCGCGCGGCGAGCAGAGCGGGGGCGTTGGCACCGCCGGGGCGGCCGCCGTCGAGGACGATCTCGACGGGTGCGACGACCCCCACGCCGACGTGCGACTCGATGAGAGCGAGCGCCCGCGTCGAGTCGAGCCCGCCCGGCACCGCGCTGAGAGAGCCCGCGGAGATCGCAAGACCGGCCAGGGGAGCGGCCAGCACGCCGAGGACGACGATGGATCCGACGAGCACGGCGAGGGGCCGCGTCGTGACGAGCGAGGACCACCGCACCCAGACGCTGCGCCGGTGGCGTCGCCGGTGCGTCCCGGGGTTGAGATACGTGTGCAGCGCGGGGGCCAGGGTGAGGGCGGCGCCGAGTGCGCACACCGGCACCACGAGGCCCGCGACGCCGAGCGAGCGCAAGAAGGGGATCGGCACGGCGAGCATCGTGGCGAGGCCAGTCGTCGCGACGAGGGCCGCGACGACCAGGGTGCGCCGCGTCGGGGTGGCCGCGGCCGTGGGATCGGCCGAGCCCGAGAGCTCCTCATCGCGCACGCGTCGCAACCAGAGCAGGGTGTAGTCGACCGCGAGACCCAGTCCCACGAGCACCACGACGTTGGGCGTGTAGAGCACGAGGGTCACCACGCGACTCAGCGCGTCGAGCAGGACCAGCGCCGCCCCCACGGCGCCGCCCGCGACGAGCAGGGGGATGAGGGCGCGCACGCTCAGTCCCAGCACGACGAGGCTGACGAGCAGGGCGAGCACGCCGCCCACGAGTTCGCCGCGGCGCAGGTCGCTCGCCAGCACCGGTGAGAGGTCGTGTTGGATCGCGGCCGGACCAGTGACGAGCGCGTGGCCGAGTCCCTGGCGCACGAGCGCGGCGCGCAGCGGCGCGGTCAGCGCGGCGGCGTCGCGCAGGTCGAGCGCGCTCGAGATTCCGGCGAGGAGGAGCCCCCCTTGGACCCTCTCCTGGGAGATCGCGAGGCCGGGGACCGCGGCGACGGCGGCGGCGAGACGGGCCTCGTCGCGCGTCGCGGTCGAGGAACTGGCGTGCGCCACGACGGAGAAGTCGCCTTCGACGCTGTCGGCGAAGTGCTCGCGCAAGATGGTGGCCGCCCGCTGGGACTGGCTGCCCGGCACGGCGAGTGACGTGGTGAGCCGACCATTGAGATCGCCCGCGGCGAGGACGCCCCCCACGGCGAGCGCGGCCCACAGGAGAAGGATCGCGATGCGCCACCGACGGGTCGCGGAGCTGTTACCGACGGGCACCAGCGAAGGCTAACCCGCGCGACTAGACGTGTCCCCCGCGGCGTCCCTCGGACGTGCCACCGATGATCGCCCAGAAGACGAGGCCCAGACCCGGCACGAGGAACCAGATGCCAAAGACCAGGGCGAGGACGCTGAAGAACGCGCCCATGCCCAAGGTGAAGGGCCAGATCGAGGTGCCGGGGAAGGCGCCGACGACGCCGGCGCCCTGGGCCTGGGTGGCCTGCGGGTCGTCCTCGGGCCGGGACTTCATGCGCCGGCTCCACCACAAGAAGTAGCCGCCCGGCAGGAAGCCCAGCAGCATGCCGGCGAACATCATGACGCCACCGGCGTTCTCGAGCGACCAGTTCCAATAGACCGCGCACATCAGCCCGAAGAAGACGCCCAGTCCGAGCAGGAGCTTGGCTTCGACCTTCATCCCTGCCCCCCGTCGGCGGGAATGGCCGCGGCGTGCTCGCCGTGGGGCACCGCGTGGTGCTCGGGGTGGTTGTAGTCCCAGGTCGGCCGCTCGGAGCGGATCGGGGGCAGGCGGTAGAAGTTGTGGTGCGGCGGCGGTGAGGTCGTGAACCACTCGAGCGTCTGGGCGTCCCAGGGGTTGTCGCCCGCCGGGTACTTCTTCCAGCTCACGACGAGGTTGACGACGAAGAAGATCGTCGAGATGCCGATCAAGAGAGCCCCGAGCGAGCTGAGGTCGTTCAAGAACTTCCACTGGGGATCGTGCGGGTAGATCGCCATGCGCCGGGGCATGCCGCGCAGGCCCACCAGGTACAGCGGCAGGGTGAAGACCTGGGTGCCCACGAAGAGGAACCAGAACTGGATCTTGCCGATGCGCTCGTTGAGCATGTAGCCGGTGACCTTGGGGCCCCAGTAGTAGAGGCCGCCCATGCCCGCGAGCACGAGGGCCATCACGACCGAGTGGAAGTGGGCGACCACGAAGTAGGTGTCGTGGGTGAAGAAGTCGAGCGGCGGGCTCGCCAGGTAGATGCCCGTCAGGCCGCCGATGAGGAAGGTGACGAGGAAGCCAATAGCCATCAGCATCGCGGTGGAGAACCAGATCTGGCCCCGCCACATCGTGCCGATCCAGTTGAAGATCTTGATCCCCGTGGGCACCGCGATCAAGAGGCTCATGATCGAGAAGAACGGCAGCAAGACGACGCCGGTCGTGAACATGTGGTGCGCCCAGACGCCGAGGGAGAGCGCGGCGATGGAGATCGTGGCGAAGATCATGCCCTTGTAGCCGAAGACGGGCTTCTTCGAGAAGACGGCGAAGATCTCGGTGGCCATGCCGAAGAACGGCAGCGCGAGGATGTACACCTCGGGGTGTCCCCAGAACCAGAAGATGTGCTGCCAGAGAACGGGCACCCCGCCCCCGGCGACTGAGTAGATATGGGTGCCGAAGTGCCGGTCGGCGTAGAGCATGATCAGCCCCGCGGTGAGGACCGGGAAGGCGAGCAGGATCAGGATCGCGGTGACCAGCATGTTCCAGGTGAAGATCGGCATGCGAAACATCGTCATGCCCGGCGCGCGCAGGTAGAAGATCGTCGCCACCAGGTTCACGCCGGTGAAGATCGCCGAGAATCCCGTCAGCAGCAGTCCACCGATCCACAGGTCCGCCCCCGCGCCGGGGGTGTTGATCGAGCTCGACAGCGGCGCGTAGGCGACCCAGCCGAAGTTGGCCGCCCCGCCCGCGGTGAAGAAGCCCAGCAGCATCGTGATCGAGCCGGTCAGGTAGAGCCAGTA
>DATIVP010000211.1:0-1595 GCA_035465755.1 Acidimicrobiales bacterium
CACCGGCACCATCGAGCTGCCGGCCGGCACCGAGATGGTCATGCCCGGTGACAACACCGAGATGACCGTGACCCTGGGCAAGCCGATCGCCATGGAAGAGGGTCTGACCTTCTCCATCCGCGAGGGTGGCCGCACCGTGGGTTCGGGTCGCGTCACGAAGATCCTGAAGTAGTTCGCGATGGCCGACAACCGTCAAATGATCCGCATCCGGCTGAAGGCCTTCGACCACGGCGTCCTGGACCAGTCCACCGCCAAGATCGTCCAGACCGTCGAGCGCACGAACGCGCGCGTCCAGGGCCCCGTGCCGCTGCCGACCGAGAAGCACCGCTACACGGTGGTTCGCGGCCCGCACAAGCACAAGGACTCGCGCGAGCACTTCGAGATGCGCGTGCACAAGCGCCTCTTGGACATCGTGGACCACTCGGCCAAGACGGTGGACTCGCTCCAGCGTTTGGACCTGCCGGCCGGCGTGGACATCGAGATCAAGATCCGCCAGGGCTAGTTCAACAAAGAGGCCGCCCCCTCCCTGGGAGGGGGCGGCTTTTTTGCGGCTTGTGGCCGGCCACCGAAGGGAGCGACGTGCACGCGAGCGATGCTGGGACCTGGAGGCTGGGTGGGCGCACGGTCAACCGCGTTGGCTTCGGCGCGATGCGTCTCACGGGCAGTGCGGCGTTTCATCTAGGCGTTCCCTCGGACCGAAACCAGGCAATCGAGACGCTGCGCGAGGCGGTGCGTCTCGGAGTGAACCACGTCGACACCGCGGCCTTCTACTTCTCGGCGACACGTTCGGCAAACGAGCTGATCAACGCCGCACTGTCGCCCTACTCCGACGACCTGGTCATCGTCACGAAGGTGGGTCCAGGGCGCGATCCCTCGGGGGAGTGGTTGGGCTTCGCGAGGCCCGATCAGCTGCGTGGCCAGGTCGAAGAGAACCTTCGCCAGTTGGGCCGCGATCACTTGGACGTTGTCAACTTGCGCGTCCTCCACTCCCAGCCACTCGCCGAGCACCTGGGAGTGCTCGCGGATCTGGTGGAGGAGGGCTTGATCGGACACCTGGGCGTGTCGGGCGTGACCATGGACCAGCTCGACGAGGCGCGTCAAATCACGGAGATCGTGTGCGTGCAGAACCGCTATAGCGTCGAGGCGCGCACCGTGGGCGCTGATGCGGTGCTCGAGACCTGTGGACAGGCGGGTATTGCCTTTGTGCCCTTCTTCTCGCTCGCCGGGAGCGGGAGGGAGCACGGTCGACCGCCACTCGAGCAAGACGCCGTGCTCGCCCTGGCCAGAGCCCACGGGGCGACCCCGCCCCAGGTACGACTGGCCTGGACCCTCGCGCGCGGCGAGCACGTGCTGGTCATACCGGGCACCGGGAATCCGGCCCACGTGGCCGAGAACGTGGCTGCGGGGTCGTTGCGGCTCAGCGAGAGCGAACTGGCACACCTCGACTCCCTGGTCACAACCGCCTGAGTGACTTTGCATTCGGGGGCGTCTGTGGTGTACGGTTTGTAGCCCCCCTAAACGGGGGCACGCCGTAGAAAGTACGCGGCGAGCAAGTGATGTGTTCAGTTGCCTACGGGAACGCTGAACCGAACCAG
>DATIVP010000212.1:0-2890 GCA_035465755.1 Acidimicrobiales bacterium
GAGCGAACTGCGCCTCACCAAGGCGCTCGCAGGCGCGATGCCCGAACCATGGACCGCGCGCAGGGTGTCGTCGCCGTCATTGACATAGAGCAAGATGCGGTCGGGCAGGACCTCGACCCGCTCGGCGAATCGCGAGAGATCACTCTCGAACTGCTCGTGCGCGTCGGTGCCGAAGCGAAGCTCGACGACTTCGCGCGTGGAGTGCATCGCGATCAGCTCTCGCGGCGTGCCCTGGGCCACGATGGCGCCACGATCCATCACGACCAGGCGGTCACAGAGCTGCTCGGCTTCGTCCATGTAGTGCGTCGTGATGACGAGGGTGACCCCCTCGCGCTTGAGGCGGTAGAGGCGCTCCCAGAGCAGGTGGCGGGCCTGGGGATCGAGTCCGGTGGTGGGCTCGTCGAGGATCAGAAGGTCGGGACGGTTGATCAGCGCGCGAGCGATGGTGAGGCGACGCTTCATGCCGCCGGAGAGGTTGTCGACCTTGTCGTCGGCGCGCTCGGAGAGCTGGGAGAAGGCGAGGAGCTCGTTGGCACGCTCGCGGAGGACGCGACGAGGCAGGTCGAAGTAGCGTCCGAACATCTCGAGGTTGAGCCGTACCGTCAGCTCGAGTTCGAGCGTGTCCTCCTGGGGGACCACGCCGAGTCTCGAGCGAATCTCGGGTCCGTGCTCTCGGGGGTCGAGTCCGAAGACCGTGAGCGAGCCCGACGTGGGTTCAGAGACGGCTGAGACCATGCGCATCGTGCTTGTCTTGCCTGCGCCGTTGGGACCGAGGAAGCCGAAGCTCTCGCCGCGCTCGATCGTGAAGTCCACGCCCCGCACGGCTTCGAAGTCGCCGAAGCGCTTGGTGAGGGCGCGCGCGACGACAATGTCGTCACGCCCGGCTTCTTCAGTCATGTGCCCTCCACAATCTGGATTAGCGCTTTCAAGAGACTCGTAACTGTGGCGTCGTCGTCGGCCTAAATCGGACGAAGGTGTGCGTAGTGGACTCTAAGGGATGCGTGCGACAGCGGACGCGGCCATCGCGTCGGGACGCCGCGGTCTCCCGACTCAGGCAGGGTTAGAGTCGCTCTCGATGGCTCCATTCCGGGCGAGAAGTCTCCGCGCACTCGGTCATCGCGATGTCACGGTCCAGCCACGTCCCGAATTGGTCGATGCGTGACCGAGACGCCCGCGTGCCCAGGTTGTGGTTTCGTTCATCACGACGTCGCTCCGGCCGACGTCGTGGTACGGCTTCGCCGGGTCATGGAGGAATTCGATGAGATCCTCGCTGGTGATTCTGCGCGCCTCGCGGTTCGTCCAACCCCCACGCGCTGGAGTGGCTGGGAGTACGCCGGGCACGTGCGCGACGTCCTTCTCTCGATTCGCGAGCGGCTGATCCTCGCCGTCGTCACCGACCATCCCACGGGTACACCGATCTATCGGGACGAGCGCGTCGATTCCGGCTTCTACGCGCTCGACACCTCGGCCACGTTGCGCCGCCAGCTCGCGGTGGCGACGGACATGCTGTGCGACGTTCTCATGACGATGCCTGATGACGGGTGGGCGCGAACGATGAGGTACTCGCCAACGACGCCCCTCGAGGTCGATCTCGCCTGGGTCGCGGCACAGGCGCTCCACGAAGTCAGCCATCACCTAGCCGACGTGAGGGAGAACTTGGACTGATCAGTGGTGGGCGAGGCGGGACTTGAACCCGCACATCCTTTCGAATACAGGCACCTGAAGCCTGCGCGTCTGCCATTTCGCCACTCGCCCTGGGCCCGACTACCTTAGTCGACCCAGAAACACCGTGTTTCGCGCCTCCCGTCACCCGAAATCCACCGGTACGATTGGGGCATATGGTTCTCAAGGGTGTGGAAAACCGCCTCGAGCGCATCTTTGAGCGCACTCTGTCGCGTCCCTTCAAGGGCGGACTGCAGCCGATCGAGATCGGCCAGCGCATCGTGCGCGAGATCGACCTCACCCGCCGTCTGACCGGCCAGGGGCCTATCTCGCCCAACGAGGTTCGCGTCTGGCTGAGCCCGGAGGACGCCGAGCGCTTCGAGGGTTTCCAGAAGGCGCTGATCAGCGAGTTGGCCGAGACCGTGCGCCAGCACGCGATCAGCGAGGGCTACAACTTTGTCGGCCCGGTCGAAGTCGAGGTGTTCATTGACGACGATCTCAAGCGCGGCGCCGTCGCCGTCCAGACCGACTTCGCGGCCGGCGACTCCCAGCCGCGGTTGCTCGCGGACGACGGTCGCGCCTTTCGCATCGGGGACAAACCACTGGTCATCGGGCGCAGTCCCGAGGTCAACGTGGTGATCAACGACGCCAACGTGTCGCGACGTCACGCCGAGGTCTGGCGCACCACTGACGGCGTCGCGATCCGTGATCTGCAGTCAACCAACGGCACCTACGTCAACGGGCACCGGGTCAGTGCCGTGTCGCTGTCGCCGCGTGACGACGTCACGATCGGTCCGCTGCACTTTCGGATCGAGCTCGCTTGAGTCTTCTCGCGGCGTCGTCGAACTACGCGGCGCTCGTTCGCCCGCTGCAGTTGATCATCATGGTGATCGCGCTGCTCTTCTTCGCGCGTGTCATGCGCGTGGCGATCCTCGAAGCCAAGCCGGTCGGCGACGGCACCCGACGCAAGCGTGGTCAGGCGCTGGCCCTCAAGTACATCGAACCGCGCGAACTCAAGGGTGAGCGAATCGACGTCGACCCCGCCGTTGTCATCGGGCGCAGCGTGGACTGTGACGTGATCTTGAATGACCACTATCTCTCGTCGCGCCACGCTCGTCTGGCCAACGACGACGGCGAACTCACGCTGGAGGACCTGGGCTCGACCAACGGCTCCTACGTCAACCAGGAGCTCGTGCGAGGGCGCGTCCAACTCCAGCGTGGCGACGTC
>DATIVP010000213.1:0-4203 GCA_035465755.1 Acidimicrobiales bacterium
GGCGTAGGCGCGCTCTTCGATGTCCACCGTCAGGGGGAAGAAGTCCATCCCCTCACGAACGCTGCGCGCGGCGGTGACCGTCACGAGCAGCATCGTGTCGCCGATGCGCGCGAGAACCGCGCCGTCGGCGAGTTGGGCGAGTTGTCCCGCCTCGAAGGAAAGGGTCTTGTCGGTGCCCGTCAGTGGGCTACTTACGCGGATTGCGTCAGTCATGGTTGCTCCTTGGTTAGCAACACTCCGTCCGGACCCCAGTGGGCAACCGTCGCTGGCGCGACTGTTCTCCACTGGCCTCCGAAACTCGGATGTGTTGTCACGCCGAAAATCGGCGTTGCTCGGCTAGCGACGAATGCCGAGACGACCGATCAGCGAGCGGTAACGCTCCACGTCGCCGCGCTGGACGTAGTCCAGAAGACGGCGGCGCTGGCCGATGAGCTTCATGAGTCCGCGGCGGGTGTGATGATCACCTTTGTGAACCTTCAAGTGCTCGGTGAGGTGCGCGATCCGGTCCGTCAGAATCGCGATCTGAACCTCGGGCGAACCCGTGTCCGTGCCGTGAGCCTGATAGTCCTTGATGATCTGTGCCTTCTCAGCCATGTGTTAGTGCCTTATGAGTCGGGGGTCCCGTTGCGAGCCGCCGACGTGACGACCCACATGGCCAGCGTCGCTGGTCAAGGTTCTATCCTAGCAGGGCCGAGGCCGTGGGCGAGAAACTAGCGAATACTCCGACGCTCGCCACGACGTCGCGCTCGATCTGGGCCACCAGGGCGGCGACGTCGGCGAAGACCTCCTCGCCGCGCAGCCGACTGAGAAAGGCCACGTCCAGGCTCGCGCCGTAGAGGTCGCCCCCATAGCCCACGACGTGGACCTCGACCAGGAGGGCTCCGTCATCGTAGAACTGGGGTCGGGTGCCCACCGAGATCGCCGCTGGCCACCAGCGCCCGTCGGGCAGACGGGCCGCGCCCGCGTAGATCCCGGTCAACGGCAGTTGCTGGCGAGCGACCGCGGCCACGTTGGCGGTCGGAAAGCCCAGGTCGCTGCCGCGCGCGTCACCGTGGATCACCTCGCCGCGCAGCACGAACGCGCGCCCGAGGATGACCCCGGCGCGCTCCACGTCGCCCTCGGCGAGGGCGCGGCGCACCGCGGTTGAACTCCAGCGCTGGCCGTCGCCGAAGAGGACGCTCGCTGCGACGCTAAATCCCCACCGCTCGCCCTCGCGGGCCAAGAGTTCCACGTCGCCCGCGCGACCCTCGCCGAAGCGGAAGTCCTGGCCGACGACGACGTCGAGCGCGCCGAGCTCGCCAACGAGGACCCGCTCGACGAACTGCTCGGCGTGTTCGTGCGAGGCGCGATGATCAAAGTCGAGGATGCGCACCCGATCGATCCCCAGAGCCTCGAGACCCTCCAGGCGCTGGTCCAGGGTGCCGAGCAGGAGGGGCGCGTGCTCGGGATCGAGCACAGCGGCGGGGTGCGGGTCGAAGGTGACGACGCTCGCGAGCGCGCCGTGGGCGCGAGCGCGCTCGATCACCTGGTCGATCACGCGCTGGTGGCCGCGGTGGAGGCCGTCGAAGACGCCGATCGTGACGACGCTCGGCGTCTCGTCGATGCGAGCATCAGCGTCGTGGACGACGATCACGAGGTCAACCTACCGGCCCGACGCGCCCTCGGCGAACACGAGCGCGGGCCGATAGCCCTCGGCGCGACGCTCCAGGACCGCGACCAGATTACCGTCGGAATCGAGCGCGGCGACCTCGCCGTGGCTCGCGCGCACGTGCAGTCGCTGGCCGTGACGGACTCGGCGGACCTCGTCGTCGTCGAGAGTCACCGATTCGAGATGCGCGACGAAGGAGAGCGGCGCCAGGACGCATCCGTTAGGGTTCTCGGCGATCTCTTCGAGCGAATGGGCATCGTCGACGCGATGCTCCCCGCTCGCGGTTCTGCGCAGGGCCACCAGGTGACCGAGCGTGCCGAGGCGCTCGGCCAGGTCACTCGCGAGCACGCGCACGTAGGTGCCCACCGAGCAGGTGACCTCGAAGTCCCAGCGCGCAGGATCCTGCGTCGGCGTGAGGCGAAAGGCGTCCACGGTGATCGCGCGAGCGGCGCGCTCGACGACCTCGCCGCGACGCGCCAGCTCATAGAGCCGCTCACCGCCGTGGTGCAGCGCCGAGACCATGGGCGGCACCTGACGCTGGGGACCGGTCAGGGTCGCCGCGGCGGCGTTGACGCTCTCGACGCTGAGCTCAGGCACCGCGGCGCGCGCCACGACCTCGCCGTCGGCGTCGAGCGAGTCAGTCGCCACACCGAAGAGGATCGTGCCGGTGTAGGTCTTGTCGCGACCCTGGGCGAAGCGGATCAGGCGCGTGGCCGGCCCGACCGCGAGTATCAAGAGCCCCGTCGCCATGGGATCGAGGGTCCCCGCGTGTCCGACGCGGCGCTCGCCCAGGATCCGGCGCACGCGGGCGACGACGTCGTGGCTGGTCAGTCCCGCCGGCTTGTCGACGAGGACCATCCCACTACGCGTCGTCATGGGTCTGGCGGCGCAGGATCTCCTCGATGGCCTCGCCGCTTCGCACCGCCGGATCGGCGGCGAAGGAGAGCTTCGGCGTGCGCTTGAGGCGCGTCTGGGCGTTGACCGAGGCCTGGATCGCCGAGCGGTGCTCGACGAGGGCCTCATGGGCGTCGGCGCTGAGCGAGTCGAAGAACACGGTCGCCTGGCGCAGGTCCGGCGACGTGTCCACACCCGTGACCGTGATCAGCTCGAGGCGCTCGTCGAAGTCGGCGAGGCGCACCAGCTCGTCGGAGATCACCTCGCGCAGGATCTGGTTCACCCGGGCCGATCGCGGGTAGGGCTGATGTGAGCCGGTGGCCACGACTACGCCGTGCGCGGGATCTCGCGCTCTTCGAAGGTCTCGATGATGTCGCCCTCTTTGAGGTCCTGGTAGTCCGAGAGGCCAATGCCGCACTCGTAGCCGGCCTGGACCTCGCGCGCGTCGTCCTTGAATCGGCGCAGCGAGGTGATCGAACCCTTCCAGATGATCGCGCCTTCGCGCAGGAAGCGAACCTTGGAGCCGCGAGTGATGACCCCGTCGCGCACGAAGCAGCCCGCGATGGCGCCGATCTTGGGCACGCGGAAGATCTCTCGCACCTCGGCCTCGCCGGTGACGATCTCTTCGAAGACCGGGCTCAAGAGGCCCAGCATCGCGCCCTCGATCTCTTCGATCAGCTTGTAGATGATCTCGTAGGTGCGTATCTGCACGCCCTCGGACTCGGCCAGTTCGCGACTGCGTCGGTCCGGGCGCACGTTGAAGCCGATGATCGTCGCGCCCGAGGCCTTGGCCAACTGGACGTCGTTCTCGGTGATGCCACCCACGCCGCGGTGCACGAGCACGAGCTTCACGTCATCACGCTCGAGCTTGCGCAGTGACTCGGTGCAGGCCTCGAGCGATCCCTGGACGTCGGCCTTCAGCACGACGTTGAGTGTCGCCGTCTCACCGCGCTGGATCTGCTCGAAGAGGTCCTCGAGTCGGGCCCCGCTCGCCGCGGCGATCGGCTGGTGGCCGATCAGGCGCACGCGCTGGGCGCGCGCCTCGGCGAGGGAGCGGGCGTGCGCCAGGTCGTCGGCGACGCGCATCTCGTCGCCGGCGAGCGGCGGCTCGGAAAAGCCCAGGATCTGCACCGGGGTCGACGGCCCGGCCGTCTTGACCGGCTTGCCCTGGTCGTTGATGAGGGCCTTGACCTTGCCGTAGGCGGCGCCGGCGACGACGGGGTCGCCCACCGCGAGCAGGCCCTTTTGGACCATGACCGTCGCCACGGGACCACGTCCCACCTCGAGGTTGGCCTCGAGGACGGTGCCCATCGCGCGCCCCGAGGGACGCGCGGTCAGTTCGGCGAGCTCGGCGACGAGCAGGACCTGCTCGAGCAGGTCATCGATGCCGAGATTCTGCAGAGCGGAGATCTCGACGCAGATCGTGTCGCCGCCCCACTTCTCGGGCACGAGTCCGTGTTCGGAGATCTGCTGGAGCACCCGGTCGGGGTTGGCGTCGGGTCGATCGATCTTGTTGACCGCGACGATAACCGGGACCTCGGCGGCCTTGGCGTGATTGATGGCCTCGATCGTCTGGGGCATCACTCCGTCGTCGGCCGCGACCACCAAGATGACGATGTCGGTCACTTTGGCGCCGCGCGCGCGCATCGCCGTGAAGGCCT
>DATIVP010000214.1:0-6730 GCA_035465755.1 Acidimicrobiales bacterium
ATGAAGATGACGACCGGCACGCCGGCGTCGCGACAGAGGTCCCAGAGGACCGCAGTGTCATTGGTCACGCCGTTGACCGCGCCCACCACGAGGAGCGCCACGTCGGCGACGTCGAGGGCGCGCTCGACCTCGGCGTAGAAGTCGATGAAGCCGGGCGTGTCGAGGAGGGTGAGCTTGTTCTCTCCAACCCACACCGGGGCCATCGCGATGCCGAGCGACGTGTGGTGGCGCCGCTCTTCCGGATCATTACCGGCGATCGTGGTGCCATCTTCGACTCGGCCGGCCTTGTTAAGTCCTCCGGTGGCCACGACGAGCGCGTCGAGCAGTGAGGTCTTGCCCACCCCCCCTCGGCCGACGATCGCGACGGTGCGCGCCTTGGGGTGACGTATCGAGTCCATGGACACCTCGATTCATGTAGCAAGATGCCCTCACCGTAGCCCTGCGCGAGCCCCTGGCGCTTAGTGACAAAGAACCCAACTCGTGCTCCCGGTGACGTCCCGGGTGCCGCCGACGCCACCTTTACGATTCACCAGCGAGAACGTTGGCCAGACGGGTGATCGCGCGTCGCCGAGGGGTGCTCATGGATTGGCGTAGCCCGCGAAGTACCGTGATTGATCGTTCGACGGTCACGACACGGTGAGTTGGCACAGACGAAGCGGCGACAGGTGGTTCCTGCGTGTGAAACACCTTCGCATGGCCCCGAAGTTGTCGACCGGTGCAACGGGACGCTGTCGTTTCGTCACTGTTCGGACCTCTGCCCGGCAGGGTGCGCGCTGGACTTCGTGTCCACCGACGCGGAATGGCGGACACTTCACCCGAGCAGACGACGAAGGATAACGTGGCGCGTGGCAACGCAGTCAGGCGTCTACTGACCGTGGCGCCGAAGCACGGTGTTGGCGATGATGTAGAAGCCGAGGCCGGGGACGAGGTTGCATCGAGGAACCAAGCATCGAACCTTGTGGGAGGGGTCGAAGCATCTCTTGTTCGATAAGAAGCCGAGCGAGTATTCCTCTATCGCATCGCGCGGGCCGACGGTAGGCGCAGCAAGTTGACCTCGCCGAATCGCCACCTGACCTATGCGGTCATCCAGGATTCCACGGGTCCCCGAAATTTCTTGTCGTTGTCATTGAGCGTCACACTTGGAGGCGATGCGTGCCGCCAATTGAATTCGTAATTCACCTGAATTCGTGTACGTGATGGGCCAATTCGTCGCGCGATGGCGCACCTCAAAGAGTGTCTCTATGAGTGGCATGCGTCACAGTAGTGTGCATTCGCGACGTAACTTGTGGCCATTCACAGGGCACCAAGTCATCAGTCGAACTAGTGTCTAAATTCAATTGGCGCAGAGCTCTATCTCAGAATATGTGAGATGTGAAGCGAGGTCGGTGCCAGTTTGAGTAAGCGACTCGCCGGGGGAGGCCGTTGATGTACTGCGAAACTTGCGGAGCAAAGAGAATTGAGGGAGCGACATTCTGTGTCCAATGCGGTGCCCGGCTGTCGCCGCCGCTCATTGAGACAACGGCATCGGACGCGCGACCCCCGGCCGCAAAAGGTTCCCCTTTTCCTGCGCCCGACGTGACCTCCACCTCCGCCCCTCAGGCTGGTGCCTCGTTTCCTCCCGGTTACGGACCACCTCCAGGATGGGACGCGAAACTGGAATCGTCCGCTCGCTTCGACGCCGTACTTAACCAACCGCTGGCGCCGTGGTGGAAGCGACTAGTCGCCATGATCTTGGACGTAGCCATCCTTTGCGTGGGTTACTTCATTATCCTTGCGGTCATTGGAGCACTGCTGGGAAATTCCCAGTCCGGGACGTCAGCTGGTAGTCAAACCACGAACTCTGGTCAGGTTCTTGCCGGCCTATTCTTCCTCTGGATCATTGCCACAATTCCAAATGCTGTCTACTTCGGTTTCCTGAACGGTTCGAGTCGGGGACAGACCGTGGGCAAGATAGCCATGGGGATCGCCGTGCGTGACGCGCGTACAGGTGAGCGCATCGGATTCTGGCGAGCGGCGAGTCGGACGTTAATTTCTGGAGTGTTCGAACTCCTGTTCTTCGTGCCTTTTGTCCTCGACAGTCTGGCTCCCTTGTGGGACAAGAGACGCCAAGCGTGGCACGATCGTGCGACCCACAGCGTCGTCATCGACCTCAAGCCGTGAGGCTCTGATTACGTGGCCGTTACGAGTAGTGATTTCGACGTTGAAGGGGCCCGGAGCTTTCCGCCGGGCTGGTATTTAGATCCGTGGGGCGTCGCACCGTGGAGGTGGTGGGACGGCGCTCGGTGGACGCCCGTGATCTATGGCCCTTACGGGGAAGCCTGGCCTCAGGCAGACATCGGCCAACGTCCTCTTGCGGTCAAGGGTCCTGGAATTCGAGGAGGGGGCATCGCCGCAGTGGGCGCCATCATCGGCGTCGCGGGAAGCCTGGCGGTATACGTCGTCTACTTCATCGTCTCCAGCACGCGCTCTCTCCCTCTCAACCATCCCGGGTTGCTTCTTGCGAGCGAGATCCCGTTGTGGATTGGCTTCGTTGGGGCCACGGTAATCGCCTCGAAGATCAATGGTTCGGGAAGCCTCGTTCGCGACTTCAACTTGTCGTGGCCGAATTGGCGAGACCTCGGGTCCGGCGCAGCGGGTGGTGTCCTCGGACGACTGTGGCCCCTTTTCATTCTCTTTTTGGTCGCCGTCGGTACACATCGAGGTTTCGGCCCAAACAGCGCCAGCGCTCCTCGACTCTTGGGCGAGTCGCCCACCAATGCATCCGGCTGGCTGATCCTCATTGTTCTCACCGTGGTCGGGGCCCCGCTCGTCGAAGAGCTCTACTTTCGAGGTCTTGTACAGGGAGCCTTTTCACAGCGCATCGGCGCTATCCCTTCCATCTTCGTGACGGCACTCATATTTTCCCTCGTGCACCTGACCAGCGAGGGACTCGCGGCGCCCTTGGCTCTCTTCCCGATGGCCCTGATCCTGGGGTATCTACGACATAAGACAGGTCGACTCGCCGCCGGAATGATTGCGCACGCTACCTTCAACGCGTCAATCCTGCTGCTCTTTCTCGTCCCTGCATTTCGCTAGTCGTCCGACGGGTCACGGGCCATCGGCGGGCAGCTGCTCGGTGGTTTACTGAAGTTGATGAAGGTTCGTCAGCCGGTCGAAAAGCGAGAGTGGCATCCTTCGCTGCTGGCTGGACAGATCGTCTTTGTCTCGTCCCTCGACTCGCGGGGACGACTCAACTACGCCCCCAAGGGCTGGGTGATGATGGTCGCCGTCGCTGAGTTGATCGTTGCATTCGGCCGCAACGTCACCCACGCCACGTGCGCGAACGTGATCGCTACCAACGAGTTCGTCCTCAACGCGGCATCGGAGCCTTTCGCTTCGCGAGCCTGGGCATTGTGGGGGCACTCGGGACGAGCGTCTCTCCGACTCGGGAACCACGCCGTTCCCGGCGAACGTCGTGCGAGCGCATTTGATTGAGGAGTGATCAGCGCACATTGAATGCGAGTTCGACGATGTGAAGGGCTATGGCGAGGAAGTCTTCATTTTCGTTCAAGTCGTGGCCGTGTTAATTGATGCCCGCCACCGTGAAGGAACGACGCTTCACCAGTACGGTCTGCTCGCGCCCGTCTTCTTTCTCGAAGAGGAGACTCATGCGCGTCTCGGGTCGGTGCAGCAACCACGTTCATGACCGCGCTCTACTCAGTGGCCGCCTCGGTCGCTACGGGCATTCAGCTCTCGAATGCGGCCGCGTCCATGCGGCGCCGAACCTCGGCGGCGTTCACGCCCAGCGCTCCGAGCAGCACTGCCGCCGGATCAGGTGGTTGGAGCGAGACGAGCTGGTCGAGCAGTTGAGGCGACGTGACCCTGAGCTTGTGGCGGTTGGTCTTGGACGCTCGCTCGAGCAACTTCTTCGCCGCCGGCGTCATGCGGAGCCGATCGCTTCGCGCGACGTCTCTGATCCGGGGCTTCGTCGGCACGGCGCGCATCGCGAGCGCGGGAGCGTCGGCGTCGGACTCGAGTCCTAGGGCACCCAGGGCTTCGTGATCGAGCGAGGCCAAAGCCCGGCGGGCGTCCTCGAGCTTCACACCCAGCAACGCTGCGGCCGACGGATCTCTCAACACGGCGAGCAGGATGTGGTCGGTGCCTGTGCGGCGATCGCCTCGGCGACGAGCCTCTTCACTGGCGTGCAGATAGATGGCCCAGGCGTGAAGCGTTTCGGGCGCGACGGATTCGGTGGTCATGACGACTCCTTGTTGTACTTGGCGTGAACGGACTGTCGGGTGACGCCCAAGGCGTCGCCAATCTGCTGCCACGACCAGCCTTGACGGCGGGCTGCGGCGACATGTTTCGCTTCCACCCTTTCGGCGAGGCGGTGCAGCGCCAACGAGGCGCGCAGTCCCACCGTTGGATCATCTGACGAGAGTTCGTCGTTGAGTTCCTTCGGGTCCATGACCGTCAGTTTAGACTGACAAGTGGGAGTTGTCAAGTCAAACTGACACTTTGGATGTCACCCGGGTCCTGGTGGGTGGACGTCGTGCCCACGGCGGCGGCCACAGCGCGACTCGGACGTGGCGCACGGCGAAAATTAGTCGCGCCCACAGCCTCAGGGTTGGCGCTGTGAATTGCCGGCTCGTGGCCAGAGGACCGATGGTGGAATCGAATTGCTCGCCGCATCGCCCGCGACGCGTCGCGTCCAGTACTTCGGTGAGAATCAACGACTCCTCGCAACCCGGGATCGCCGCGGACTGCGAAGCGGGTACGGGTCGCGTTCTGTGGTGCCCCCGGCAGGATTCGAACCTGCGCACATGGCTTCGGAGGCCAATGCTCTATCCCCTGAGCTACGAGGGCGCGCTTTAAGACTACTGGTCGCGCTCCGGTATCCCTGGGGCCACCTCGTAGTGTTGACCCATGGCCGGGCCCCTTTCAGCAGCGTTGCTGCCTGACAGCGCGCAGTTGCTCGAGAATGACGTGAGAGTGGGTGGGGTCTCCCTGAGAGAGCTCGCCGCGACCTACGGCACGCCCTTGTTCGTCTACGACGAGGCGACCCTGCGCGCGCGCTGCTCCGAAGCCGCCGCCGCCTTCGACGACGGCGTCGCCTTCGCCTCGAAGTCGTTCCTGTGCGGGGCGATGGCTCGCCTCGCGGTCGAGGAAGGACTCTGCGTCGACGTCGCCACCGGGGGAGAGTTCGATCTGGTGCGCCGCGCCGGGGTGCCAGCCTCTAGCGTGATCGTCCACGGCAACAATAAGAGCGAGTCCGAGTTGGTCACCGCGATCGAGGCCGGCGTGCACCGGCTCGTCGTCGACAACTTCGACGAGATCGCTCGCTTGGAGAACCTCGTCTCGCCGGCGCGGCCCCTCTCGTGCCTCGTGCGCGTCACTCCGGGGGTCGAAGCGCACACTCACGAGTTCATCCGCACCGGCCAGGAGGACTCGAAGTTCGGCTTCTCACTGTCCTCAGGAGACGCCCGGCGTGCGATTGACGCACTGCGCTCCCTGCCCGGCGTGACGGTTCACGGCGTGCACGCGCACATCGGCTCGCAGATCTTCGAACTCGACGGCTTCGTCGAGACGTTGCGGATCCTCGCGGACTTCACGCGCGGCGACGCCTTCGACGAGGTCTGCATCGGCGGCGGACTCGGGGTGGCCTACGTCGCCGGCGAGAGCGCCCCGAGCATCACCGAGTGGGGCCGGGCGTTACGCGCCGCGGCGACTGACGCCGGGCTGGCACCGAGCACGCGACTGCTCGCCGAACCGGGGAGGTCGATCGTCGCGTCGGCCGCGCTGACCCTGTACCGGGTGGGGACCGTCAAGCCCGTGGCGGCGCGCACCTACATGGCGGTCGATGGCGGCATGAGCGACAATCCGCGCCCGGTGCTCTACGGCTCGGGCTACGAGGCCTTCGACGTCGCGCGACCTCGCGAGGAGAGGCCCCAGGCGCTGCGCCTGGTGGGCAAGCACTGCGAGAGCGGCGACGTCATCATCGACGAGGCGTTCCTTCCCGCGCCGACCGGAGTCGGCGACCTCATCGCCACCCCGGTGACCGGGGCGTACGGCTACTCGATGGCCTCGAACTACAACCGAGTGCCGCGCCCGGCGGTCGTCTTCGTGGCTGACGGGTTCGCGCGCGAGGTGCTGCGACGTGAGACATTCGACGACCTCGCGCGCCTCGAGGCGTGAGGCACTAGTCCACCGGTTAGCCTTGTTCGATGGACGCACCCGTCTTACGTGTCGGCGTCATTGGCGCGGGAAACGTCGGTGGGGCCCTGGTTGAGCTGCTGCTTGACCCCACGCGCCACGTGGCGCTGGTTGACGCGGCGACCGCCACCCTCGAGCTGGTCGGCGTCGCGGTGCGCGACGCGAACCGGGTTCGCCCCGGGGTCCCCGCCCACCTGGTGACGAGCGACGCGGCCGCGCTCGCCGCACGCGACGACCTGGACATCCTGGTCGAGGTGATCGGCGGCATCGAGCCGGCGAGGACCTACATCCAGGCCGCGCTCGCGCGCGGCACGTCGGTCGTGACCGCCAACAAGGCCCTCATGGCCGAGGCCGGCACCGAGCTCGCCCAGCTCGCCCACGAGAACGGCGCCGACCTCTTCTACGAGGCCGCGGTCGGCGGGGCGATCCCGATACTTCGCGCGCTGCGCAGTTCGCTCGCCGGCGAGCGCATCGAGCGGGTGATGGGCATCGTCAACGGCACGACCAACTTCATCCTCTCCAAGATGACCAGTGAGGC
>DATIVP010000215.1:0-3361 GCA_035465755.1 Acidimicrobiales bacterium
GATCGGGGCGAACTGCTCGATGCGCTCCTCGACCGGCAGGTCGATGCCCTCTAAGACGATGTGGACGAACTCGCGAAAGAGGTCCTCGTCGGCCTCGGGGAAACCCAGCATGCGCTTGATCACCGCGGGCGGGATGAACTGCGCGTAGTCGCTTCCCCCGTTGATCACGTCGTGGCCGGCCACGCGGTCGAGCAGGTCGTTGCAGAGCTGGCGGATCATCGGCTCGAGCGCGTTGATCGGTCCGGGCGCGAAGGCCGGCAGGATCAGGCGACGCGCGATCTGGTGGAAGGGTGGGTCCGAGGTGATCGGCGGGGCCACGCCGATCGGTGCGGGCAGGGCGTCTTCCATCGGTCGACCGTTGCCGAGCACCACGGTGCGGCTGGTGAAGTGCTCGGTGTCGTTGGCGACCGTCGCCACGCCGGCGTGCGTCGCCGGGAACCACGCCCCGCCGTAGCGCTCGGTGTGCGCGACGGGACAGCGCGTGCGCAGGTCCTCCCAGATCGGGTACGGGTCGTTCACCCACTGGGGATCGGTGTGGTCCCAGTCGGTCGCGAAGTCGGTGACCGGGGGCTTGAGCGTCATGACTCTCCAATCGAGATGGCGTGCTCGGGGCAGTTCGCCTCGGCGAGCTTCGCGAGCTCGAGGTTCTCGCCCTCGACCGTTCCGTCGCCCAGCACGTGGCCGTTGCCCAGTTCGTCGAATCCGAAGATGCCCGGCGCCAGAGAAAAGCAGCGCCCGTGACCCTGACAGCGCGCCGCGTCGATGAAGACCTTCACGACCCCTCCTCGTGTATTGCATCGCACCTTACTACCCAGTAAGGCACCCGGTCATCACGCCGTGTCGATCTCCTCGCGGCTGATCCCGAGGAAGTAGAGGACCGCGTCGAGGTAGGGCACCGAGAGCGCGGCGTCGGCGTGCTCGCGCACCACGGCCTTGGCGTTGAAGGCGATGCCGAGGCCGGCGACGGAGATCATGTCGATGTCGTTCGCCCCGTCACCCACCGCGACGGTCTGCTCGAGGGGCACGCCCACCTCGGTGGCGAAGCGCTCGAGGGCGGCGGCCTTTCCCGCGCGGTCCACGATGTCGCCGACCACCCGCCCGGTGAGGACGCCGTCGGCGATCTCGAGGCGATTGGCCGCCAGGTACGGCACGCCGAGCTCGGTGAGGAGCGGCTCGAGCACCTCGACGAAGCCGCCCGAGACCACCGCCGCGACGTAGCCCAGACGACTGAGGGTGCGCAGCAGCGTGCGCGCTCCCGGGGTGAGGCGAAGCTTCGCGCGCACGTCGTCAAGCACGCTCGCCGGCAGTCCCTCGAGCAGGGCGACGCGCGCGCGCAGCGACGCCGCGAAGTCGAGCTCGCCGGCCATGGCGGCCGCCGTGATCGCCGAGACCTCCTCGGCGCGCCCGCACGCCTCGGCGAGCAGGTCGATCACCTCGTCGCGCAGGAGAGTCGAGTCGGCGTCCATCACCACGAGGTGCTTGGCTCGCCGGTGCAGCCCGGCGCGCTGGACCGCGAGGTCGAGGCCGACCGACGCGGCCGCGTCGGTGAGCCCAAGGCGCAGCGCGTCGTGGTCCTCGCCGCGCACCACCAGCTCGTAGCAGTCCACCGGATAGCTCGCCAGGTGCACGATGCGTTCGCACGTCGCCGACGCCGCGGCGATCTGGGCGAAGACCGCCGAGAGCTGGGCCGCGCTGATCGCCGGCGCGAGCAGGGTGACGAGCAGGAGACGGCCCGCGGCCGCCCGGGTCTCTTCGACGGCCTCGACGCTCACCCCGATGCCCTCGCCGGTGATGTGGCGCTCGTCGAGCGCCGCGTGGATTGTCGCGACATCGAGGTCGCCCTCGATGGCGACTTCGGCGCAGAGCACCAGCGAACCACGAATCGTGATCTGGGCCACGTCGCGCAGCGTGGCGCCGCGACCCTCGAGGCTCTCGAGCGCGTAGAAGAGTTCGGCGCCCACCCCCACGCGGTCCAAGCCGCTCACGGTCACCAGAAACGTCCCAGTCATGGACTTAGCGTAGACAGTCGTCTCAGCCCGGAGGGTTCGATCTCATCTCGCGCACGGCCGCGACGTTCGCGTCGTGGCGCGCGTCGAATCGCCAGAGCTTGGGCAGGGCGAGCGCGACGGCGCCGACGCCGCCCACGCAGGCCAGTCCCCCGAAGGTCAGCGAGAAGCGCAACGTCGTCCAGGCGGCCATCACGCCGGCGCGGAACTGGCCGGCGGTGGGGCCCAGCGAGTAGGAGATCATCTCGATGCCGGCCATGCGCCCGCGCACCTCGGGCGGGATCGACTCGTTCCACATCGTCATGCGAAACATTCCGCTCACCGCGTCGGCGCCGCCGGCGAGCGCGAGGCCCGCGAGCACGACGACCAGGTTGGCCGCGTAGCCAAAGACCGCGATGCCGAGCCCCCAGAGCGCCGCGGCGTAGACGATCGCGCGCCCGTAGTGGTGCACCCGTCGCGTCCAACCCGAGGAGAGCGAGGCGATCAGGGCGCCGCCCGGCAGGCCGCAGTAGAGCAGGGAGAGCGCGTAGGTCTCGTGAAAGTGCGCCGCCACGAAGGGCAGCATCACGACCGGAAAGGCGAGGACCATCGCCAACAGGTCCACCACGTAGGTGCCGAGCAGGTCGGGCCGCGAAGCCGCGTAGCGCAGTCCGAAGGTCATCTCGCTCGCGTGCGTCTCGCGCGTCCCGGCGAGCACCGGCGTCGCCGCGAGGCCGGCGAGCAGGCTGAGCGAGACCCCGAAGGTCACCACGTTGCCGGCGTAGACCGCGGCCGGGCCGAGGGCGACCGCCGCGAGGCCGCCGAGGGCCGGTCCGACGATCGAGGCGCTGGTGTTGGAGACGGCGGTGAGGGCGGCCGCGGCGCGTTGAAGGTCGTGGGCGACGAAGTGCTGCTTGAGTGCCTCCACGCTGGGGCGCTGCAGGCTGGCGATCGCCGCGACCACCATGGCGTCGACGTAGAGGATCCAGGTCTGGGGATGGGTGAGGCGCGCGTTCACCATGAGAACCATCGTCGAGAGCATCAGCGCCGCCTCGGTGACGAGGATCAGGCGACGCCGGTTGAAGCGATCGGCGAGTACCCCGCCGTAGAGGCCGAAGAGGATGAGGGGGACGACCTCGACGAGTCCGAGCGCGCCGACCTCGAAGGGCGAGTTGGTGAGCTGCTTGAGCTGATAGGGCACCGTGACGTACGTCGCCTGGCTGCCGAGCGCCGTGACCAGGCCGGCGACGTAGAGGCGTCGGTACTCGCGCTCGCGCAGCGGCGCGAGGTCGATGCCGCGCGCCACTAGTCCGCGGGACCGGCGACCCAGCCGCGGGCCGCGTCGTAGTGGCGCAGGACGCGCGCCGGCACCCCGC
>DATIVP010000216.1:0-1511 GCA_035465755.1 Acidimicrobiales bacterium
GCGGCGGCCAGGGCGACGGCGGTCACGTCGGAACCCCCGCGGCCCAGCGTGGTGATGTCGCGCTCGGTCGAGACCCCCTGGAAGCCCGCCACCACGGGCACCAGACCGTCGTCGAGGGCTTCGCGGATCCGGTCCGGGCGCATCTCGAGGATCTTGGCGCGGGTGTGATCGGTGTCGGTGATGATGCCGGCCTGAGAACCGGTGAAGGACGCCGAGTCGACGCCGAGCGCGGCGAGCGCCATGCACACCAGGGCCATCGAGATCCGCTCTCCCGAGGTGAGGAGCATGTCGAGCTCGCGCGGCGGGCGCGTGGGCGAGACCTCGTCGGCCATGCGGATCAGGTCGTCGGTGAACTTGCCCATGGCCGAGACCACCACGACGACGTCGTTGCCGGCCGCGCGGGTGCGCGCGACGTGCTCGGCCACGGCGCGGATTCGCTCGGGGTCACCCACGGAGGTGCCGCCGTACTTTTGAACGACGAGGGCCATGGGTCAAAACTACCTGACGGGCAATTGGGCCCAGGCGGGCCGCTAGTGTCGCACCCATGGCAACAGCGAAAAGAGAACGGCAGAAGGCGGCCCGACGCCAAAAGATCGAGCAGATGCAGCGCGAGGCGAAGCGTCGGCGCACCACGCGTCGCTCCGTAATCGTGGGCGTCGCCGCCGTCGCCGTCGTGGTCTCGGCCGCCTATCTCTTCTCGGGCAGCTCCACCCCGACGACCACGACCACGGCGGCCAGCGCGACAACCACGATCGCGTCGTCAGCGACGACGACCACCGCGGCATCCTCGGCCACGACCACGCCCTCCACCTTCGCCCCCGTCTCGTCACCCTCGCCGGCCGGCAAGTTCGGCACGGCGCCGACGGTCATCGTGCCCGCGGGCAATCCGCCCACGTCGATGGAGGTCTCGAACCTCATCCAGGGCGCGGGCAAGCCCGCCATGATCGGCTCGAAGCTGACCGTGCAGTACGTGCTCGCGACCTACTCGAGCCGCAAGGTCATCCAGTCCTCCTGGACCAGCTCGCCCTTCACCTTCACCCTCGGTGCCGGACAGGTCATCAAGGGCTGGGACGAGGGCATGGTCGGCATGCACGTCGGCGGCCGGCGCGAGTTGATCATTCCGCCCTCACTGGGCTACGGCGCGCAGTCGCAGGGCGCGGGCATCGCCGCCAACGACACGCTCGTCTTCGTAGTCGACCTCTTGAAAGTGAGTTGATATGAGTGACCTTCCCAACCCCGACGGCTCGAGCGAGCCCCGCCAGCGATTCAGCGAGGCGCCACCGATGATCATCGATCCCGAGCGCACCTACAGCGCGACGATGGTCACGTCCAAGGGCACTCTCGAGATCCTCCTCGACCCGCTCGCCGCGCCGGTCACGGTCAACAGCTTCGTGTTCCTCGCGCGCTGGCACTACTTCGACGGCATCGTCTTTCACCGCGTCATCCCGGGCTTCGTCCTCCAGGGCGGCGACCCGACCGGCACCGGCACCGGCGGCCCGGGCTATCGCTTC
>DATIVP010000217.1:0-3742 GCA_035465755.1 Acidimicrobiales bacterium
TTTTCACGTCAACTCCTCACTGGCCGCGGCCCAAAACCGGGGGCGGCCACGGCGCTGCAGTACCACGCCGAGACTCCATGTTACTCACCCGAGGCGCCGATGAACCTAACATCACAACGTGACCCCGGCCTTTGACCCCCACGACATGATTCTGCGCTTCCGTGAGCGTGCTGAAGCGGTCAAACGCCGTGGACTGCCCCCCGTGGAAGGACCCGACCGCCAGCGTTTCCTCGACGCCGCACGCATCGACTTTCAGGATTTCGCCATGTTGGGCGACGCGACGGCGACCCTCGAGGACGGAATCTTGCGTCTCGAGATCGACCTACGGCCGCCCCAGTAGGTCAGCTGTTGCGCACGCGGGTGCGGGCCTCGACGAGCAGGCTCGCGCCGGTGGTCAGATCGGACAGGGCCCGCTGGCGCCGAGGCGCCGAGTCCGCGACGTAGCAGCGATTGGCCCCCGCGCCAAGGTCGCTGTAGGCGCTCGACAGGAGAGTCGTCGTCTGGGAGTCAGGCGTCGGCAGCGCGGCGTTGGCCGACTGGACGTCGACGAGCAGCACCGCGCACACGGTGTGCAGGTCGTTGAGCGAGGACGTCGCGCGAAGGGCCTTCGCCGCGTGGCGCGCGTCATCGAGCAGGATCGTCACCGACTGCTCGAAGTTGCTCTGGTGCGACCACTGTGCGAGCGCGCTCGAGGTGGACACGCTGCCGCAGCCCGCCAGCGTCGCGCTGGCGACAGCGAGGCCCAGCGCCACGCGTCTCACGCGATGGTCACGAGATGAGTCTGGCGCCGCCCCCGGCGCAGCACCAGGTAGCGATCGTGCAGGGCCGACGCCGCATCGATCGGCGCGGAGCCATCGATGCGCTCGTTGTTGAGATAGATGCCACCTTGTTCGAGGAAGCGGCGGGCCTCGGCCTTGGACGACGCGAGCTCACAGCGCGCAACGAGTTCCGCCGCGTCGAGGCCGGCGGTGAGTTCGGCGCGCGTGAGAGTCGACGACGGCGCGTCGGCGACGATCTCGAGCAGTGTCGCCTCGTCGAGGAGGCGGATCTCGTCACTGAAGAGGGCGCGACCGGCTCGCTCGGCCGACTGGGCCGCCGCGTCGCCGTGGATCATGGCCACCACGTGGTTGGCGAGCACGCGTTGGGCCCGACGCTCCTGGGGCGCGGACGAGATCGCGTCGTCGAGTTCGGAGATCTCCTCGTGAGACAAGAACGTGTAGTAGCGCAGCAGCTGCGGAGTCACGACGTCGTCGCTGTTGAGCAGGAACTGGTGCATGGCGAAGGGGCTCGTGCGCGCCGGGTCGAGCCAGACGTTCTCGTTGCCAGACTCGGACTTGCCGAACTTTCGTCCGTCGGCGCGCAATAACAAGGGCAGCGTGAGGCCGTAGGCGGTCGCGCCGGTGACCTTGCGAACGAGCTCCGCGCCCATCGTGATGTTTCCCCACTGGTCCGAGCCACCCACTTGAAGGGTGCAGCCGTAGTCGAGGTGCAGGCGCAAGAAGTCGTAGGACTGCAACAGCGAGTAGGAGAACTCGGTAAAGGAGATCCCCACGTCGTCGCGGCTGAGGCGACTCTTGACCGCCTCCTTGGCGATCATCTGGTTGACGGTGAAGTGCTTGCCCACGTCGCGCAAGAAGTCGGTCAACGGAATGGTCGTCAGCCACTGCGCGTTGTTGAGCAGCAACGCCGAGGACGCGCCCGCGTCAAAGTCGAGAAAGCGACCCAACTGCGAACGAATCGTGACCAGGTTGCCCTCGATCTCGTCGGCCGACAGCAGAGGGCGCTCCACGTCTTTGAAACTGGGGTCCCCGATGAGGCCGGTGCCCCCACCGGCCAGAGAGATCGGGCGATTGCCCGCCAGCTGCAGCCGGCGCAGCAGCAAGATGGGCACCAGGTGGCCCAGGTGCAGCGACGGGCCCGTCGGGTCGAATCCGGCGTAGACCGTGACGCCGCCCGCGGAGAGCTGCTCGAGTACGGCATCGTCGGTGACCTGGTGAATCAGGCCGCGAAACTGCAAGTCGTCGCGGAGTTTCATGGGGCGAGTCTAGGCGCGGGCGATTTTAGAGCAGGGTGGTCGACGAAGGCAGGTGGACCTGCAGCCACAGGACGAAGGCGTGCCACGCGCCGCTCACCTCGGCCACGCCGATCAGAATCAGCATCACGCCGCCCACGCGCCCGATGACCTTCGCGTGACGGCGCAGCCAGCCCGAGGCCGCCGCCATCCACTCGGTCGCGAGCGCGGCCACGACGAAGGGCAGCCCCAGCCCCAGGCAGTAGACGAAGGCCAGCACCGATCCGCGCAGGGCGGTTGCGCCCGAACTCGACGCCGCCAGACCCAGGATCGCCGCCAGCGTCGGGCCGATGCACGGGGTCCAGCCCAGGGCGAAGGTGAAGCCGAGCAGCGCGGCTCCCAACACGGTGACGCGCGGCAGATGGTGAATGCGGCGCTCGCGCTGAAGCCAGCCCGAGGGCCACCAACCCGCGAAGAAGAGCCCGAGCAGGATCGTGATCACGCCAAAGACCTCTTCGAGGAGCCGCTGATGGGTCTTGAGACCACTGCCCAGTCCGCCGAAGAGGGCGCCAAAACTGACGAAGACGAGGGCGAAACCCACCACGAAGGCGATCGAGCCCGCCAGGGCGCGCCCTCGACCCGATCGACCTTCGATCCGCCCGGCGGCCCCGCTCAGGAAAGCGAGATATCCCGGTAGGAGCGGCAACACACAGGGCGAGATGAAGGACACGAGCCCCGCCGCGAAGGCGAGGGGGAAGGCGGCGATCAGCGAGCCGGGCAGCGCCGCGAGCATCATGATCCCGCCAGCAGCGCCGCAACCGCCGTGTTGAGAGCCGCGTGACGCGCGACGTTGGCCGCCGGCGGATCGACTCGTGCGACCACCACGCTCAGACCGTCGTGAGCGAGCCCGTCGTCGATGGCCGACTCGAGCGCGCCAATCGACGTCACGAGGCTCGCGCGATGGCCAAAGGCCGCGGCCACGGCCGTGAGGTCGTGGGTACGTGGGGTCGCAAAGTAGCGCGAGAAGGTCTCGGCCGCTTCGCCCGCCTGAGCGAGGAACGAGAAGATCCCCCCTCCCCCGTTGTCGGCCACCACGATGACCGCGCGCCCTCCTGCGTCACCCAGACCGTCGACCAGCGCCGATACGTCGTGGAGCAGGGTCAGGTCGCCCACCAGTCCGACCGCCGCGCCGCCCGCGGCCACCCCGAGGATCGTCGAGTTGACCCCGTCGATCCCGTTCACTCCCCGATTCGCGTACGTCGGCGTCTGACGCGGTGGCGCCCACCACTCCACGTCGCGTACCGGCATCGACGATCCCACGACGAGACTGACGCCGTGTCGCGCGCAGGCCGCGACCACGCTGTGTGCGATGGACGGCTCGTCGAGCACATCGCGGCGTCGATCGGCCTCGAGCAAGTCGCCGACCCGAGCCGACGCGTCCGACCACGTCGCGAGGTAGTCGGCGTCGCCCCTCGTCGACGACGGATCGGGCAGACCACGTAGAGATTCGCCGACGAGACCGGACGGATCGGCGACCGGTCCGGCGCCATCGAAAGCGACACACCGGGCGCCCCAGGCGGCGAGGCGCTCGGCGAGCACCTTCGAGGCCGGCTGCCCGCCGAGGCGCACGACGACCTCGGGTCGCACGCGCTCTGCGAAGCCGTCGTCGCGCAAGAGGGCGTCGTAGTAGGCCAGGGTCCCCTGGGCGGTGGCGTCACCGAGCACCACCCA
>DATIVP010000218.1:0-3209 GCA_035465755.1 Acidimicrobiales bacterium
GGCGGCGATGGATGGAACGCGCAGCCCCGCCACCAGGTCGAGGACCTCGTCGCCGTCGGGTCCGCCGAAGATGCCGAACTCGTGCTCGATCATGACCACGTCGCAGGTGTTGAGATAGGCGATCACCTCTTCGCGCGAGGACGAGTCGTTGCGCACCCAGTGGCGCGCGACGTCCTTGACCGTCTCGAAGGGCTCTTCGTCGACGAGGCGCACGACACTCACGTCCCAGGTGGGATTGGCCGCGAGGAGAGCCGCACGAACGTTGGCGGTGAAGGTCGCGATGCCACACTCGGTGGGCGGATAGGTGCCCACCAACGCGACGCGTCGCGCCAGCTCGCGTGGGCGGGCAGGTTCGAAGGTGCCGGGCATCGTCCAGGCGGAGACGCCCTTGGGTACCGCGCTGACTTCATGGTTCGAGGAAACCATGACAAGCCTCCTGAGTTCATCTTGGCAGAGTTCGCGAATGGTCGCGTCGTGACTGGTCAGAGGCGGTAGGCGGTCGCCTCAGCGCACGATGTTGAGCAGTGGGCTCAGCAGCGAGGCCACGATCAGCACCAGGACGATCCAGATGACGACCTTGCCCCCGCGCCTCTTGCCCAGGTGCGACGCCAGCACCCACTCCTGCTGGGCCATGCCGCTCGGACTGAAGGGGTCGGCCTCGAAGCCCGAACCCTCCGCGGGCCACATGATGGGCGGCTCGTCGTCGAGACGCACGACGCGCCGAGGATCAGACGGCGTGGCGATCCCCCGGTGGGCGTTGCCGCGTGCGCGCCGTCGACGTGCCATGATCCGTGAGCCTAGGGTCGGGCCCCGACGCGCCGATCACGTACATTGGGCCGATGAATCTGACCAACACCGAACCCGCTCTGCGGCGCGCCTGGCACACGCTGTGCCGTTCCGAGGAGGTGACCGCGACGCCGAGGGCGTTTCGACTCCTCGGAGAAAATTGGGTCGCCTACCGCACGAGCGCGGGAACGCCCCTCGTCTTCCTCGACCGCTGCCCGCACCGGTTCGCCCCGCTGTCGATGGGCAGTTGCGAGGGCGCGACGCTGCGCTGCGTGTACCACGGGTGGGTCTTCGACGAGGACGGGCGCTGCGTCGAGATCCCGGCCCTCGGCGAGGGCGCGACGCTGCCGTCGCGCGCGCAGCTCACGTCACCGGCGGGGATCTTCGAGTCGCACTCGATGCTCTTCATCGCCCCCGAGGAGCCCCTCACCCCTCGCCCGCGCATCGCAGCGGCCGAGGACGCAGCGTTCCTGCGCGGCGACCTGGCGGTGATCGAGACGCGGGCGAGCGCGGCCCTCCTCGCCGACAACTTCCTCGACATGGCGCACTTCCCCTTCATCCACAAGGGCACCTTCGGCGCCGACGAGGCGCGCGAGGTGCCCAACTACTCGGTCACGCGCGATGGCTACCCCTTCGAAGCGGCCTACGAGCACGACTTCGCCCACCGCGAGGATCCCGGGGTCGCGGCGGGACTTCGCCCGCTCGTCCAGCGACGGCGTCTGACGTATCGCTACGTCGCGCCCTTCCACCTGGAGCTCGCCATCGACTTCCTCGACGCCGGCGGCACGAACGTGATCGGCTTCTTCCTCTCACCGATCGACGACGAGCGGGTGCGCATCTACTCGAGCCTCTGGCGCAACGACCTTGATGGATCGATCGAGCGCATGCGTGAGGCCATCGACTTCGAGGTCGCCGTGATCGACGAGGACCTCGCGCTGCAGTCGCGCATGGAGGTGCTCTCGATGCCCCTCGACATAACGAGCGAGGTGCACACCCGCGCGGACAAGACAACGGTCGAACTGCGCCGCATCCTCGCCGATCTGGTGGCCGCCACGAGCTGACCGAGCTCGTCAATTCGCGCGTCCCGTGGCTCGGTCCTACTGTGGGCGTGACGGCACTCGCGAACGAGTCAGTCGCGCTCGGTCCGTCGGAACGGAGGCTGGGTGATGGAACTCGTTCGGTGGTTTGAGGACATTCATCTCTCCGACGCACCACTCGTGGGCGGCAAGGGAGCGAACCTCGGTGAGCTGACCCAGGCGAGCCTGCCCGTTCCCCCGGGCTTCGTCGTCACCTCCGACGCGTACCACTACGCGGTCGCGAACGCCGGCCTCGAGTCCGCGCTCGCGGCGGCGGTCGCCAACGTGAAGCCCGAGAGCACGGCCGATCTTTCCCGCGCGGCGAAGGAGGCTCAGGACCAGCTGCGCGGCCTCGCGCTGCCCGAGGACCTGGCCCGCGCCGTGCTCGACGCGTATCACCTGCTCGGCGACCGGGTGCGCGTGGCCGTGCGCTCCTCGGGCACCGGCGAGGACGCCGGGGACACCTCGTTCGCGGGCATGAACGTCACCTTCACCAACGTCGCCGGCGACGAGGAGCTGCTGGCGAGCGTGAAGAACTGCTGGGCGTCGCTCTACGGTGCGCGCGTGATCAGCTACCGGATCACCCGCGCGATTGGCGAGGTGCCGTCGATGGGCGTCGTCGTCCAGGAGATGATCCCCTCGGAGAGGTCCGGGGTCATGTTCACCGCCGATCCCTCCACCGGTGACACGTCGCACGTCGTCATCGAGGCCGCCTTCGGCCAGGGCGAGGTCGTCGTGAGCGGCGAGGTCGAGCCCGACACCTACGTCCTCGCCAAGGATGGGCCGACCCTCCTCCACGTTCGCGTGGGCACCAAGGACTTCAAGATCGTGCGCGGACCCGACGGCGAGGACCTGCACGTCGACCTGTCGCCCGGCGAGGCCAGCCGGCGCGTCCTCTCCGATGAGGAGGCGGTCGACCTCGCGCGCCTCGGACTGGCCACCGAGGCCCACTACGCCAGCCCCCAAGACACCGAGTGGGCGATCGCGGGCGGCTCCACCTACCTGGTGCAGTCGCGACCGATCACGACCCTCAACGCCGCGGCCAAGCCGCCCCCCCTCCTCGCCCCGAACTCGTCGTCGATCTACGCGATCTCCCGCGCAGCCGCTTCTCCCACGGATGACCGTCGCGGCGCCAGCCGCGGAGCAAAGAACAGATGGCCAACTATCAGCGCCCGCAAACCCAACGCCAACAGCTCCCGCAGCACGCCGCCGAGCGCCTGCAGCGCATGCGAGGCGCGCCGGGACAAGCCCAGCGCTTCTTCACCAGCGACCTCTCGGTGAAGGAGTTCCTGCTCGTGCGCGAGGCGGGCTTCGAGTGCGCGGGCCTCGTGATGGGGTCGAGCATCT
>DATIVP010000219.1:0-2009 GCA_035465755.1 Acidimicrobiales bacterium
CCGCAGTGATTGGTATTTTTCTACCACCTTCGCGTCAAACCCTAATCTTTGGGGGTGAACTCACTCGTCTGGCGCGTCGAACACGTCCCCGAGGTCGATTCGACCAACGACGTGGTCGCCGAGCGCGCTCGGGCGGGCGAATCCGAGGGCCTCGTCCTCCTCGCCGATCACCAGAGCCGAGGCCGCGGGCGCCTGGGTCGGATCTGGGAGGCGTCGCCTGGCTCTGGACTCCTGTGCTCACTCTTGTTGCGGCCCTCCCTCGGCGACGACCAGGTCCAGTGGGCGGTCGCGGCCGTGGCGCTCTCGGCGCGCGCGGCCCTGGCCCGCTATGGGGTCGCCGGCGAGCTCAAGTGGCCCAACGACCTGGTGGTGCGAGGCGAGAAGATCGCGGGGATCCTGGCCGAAAGGGTGACAACGCCCTCGGCCGGCGTCGTCGTTGGCCTCGGAGTCAACCTGAGCGACTGCCCTCCCGACGTCGCCGCCACCCATCTCGCTCGCCTCATCGACCCGGTACCGTCGCCGCGCGAACTGCTCGACACGCTGCTCGACGAAGTGAGCGCGCGACGCGCCTTGCTCGACACCGCCACGGGACTCGCGAGCCTGGCCGCAGAGTACCGTGGCGCCCTGGCGACCATCGGCCAGCGCGTCGTCGTCGTCGAGCGCGACGGGTCGTGGGAGGGCACCGCGCTCGGTGTCAACGACGCGGGACATCTCATCGTGCGTGATTCCAACGGCGAGCGCGTGGTGGCGGCCGGCGACGTCGTGCACCTGCGGGCGGCCCGATGAGTCGCGCCACGAGGGTCCTCGTCACCGGCGGGGCCGGCCAGGTCGGGGTCGACCTCGTCGACACGCTCAACGGCGTCAGCGTGCCGGGGGCGGACGTGAACTACTGGGCCGACGGACGTCGCGTCGAGGCCGGCGAGTTCGACGTGCTCGCCCTCACGCGCCACGACGTCGACTTCACCAACGAGGCCGCCGTCGCCGCGGCCGTCGCCGCGGCTCGCGCGGACGTCATCGTGAACCTCGCGGCCTACACCGCGGTGGATCGCGCCGAGTCCGACGCGGCCACCTGCTACGCGGTGAACGACCTCGCGGTCGGCGCGCTCTCGCGCGCGGCCGCCGAGGTGGGCACGCACCTGATCACCATCTCGACCGACTACGTCTTTGACGGTGCCAAGGGCGCGGCCTACGTCGAGGACGATCCAACGGGCCCTCTCAACGTCTACGGCGCCTCCAAGCTCGCCGGCGAGCGGCGTTGCTCGCCCCTCGACACGATCGTGCGCACGTCGTGGGTGATGGGCGTGAGGGGCCGCAACGTCCTGCGAGTGATCGCGCAACGGGCTGAGAGCGGGGACAGCGTGCGCTTCGTCAACGACCAGATGGGCACGGTGACCGTGGCGGCCGACCTCGCGCGCGCCCTGGTGGCGCTCGTGCGCGAACGCCCCGGCGGCCTCTGGCACGTGGCCAACGAGGGGGCGACGACGTGGTTCGACGTGGCCGCCTTCGCGGGCCGCGAGCTCGGCCGCGGTGACGAGTTCGCCACGGCCATCTCCACGAGAGACCTCGTGCCGGCCCCCGCGGCCACGCGCCCGGCGCGCGCCGACCTGTCGACTCAGCGCTTGCGCGCCGCGGGCTTCCTGGCGCCACCACCGTGGCGCGACGCCCTGGCCCGACTGCTCGCCGCGCGAGACGCCTCGTGGTGACGGCCCGCTCGATCAGCGCGGTCGTGGTGGACTACCGCGCGGGCGAGGCGCTCGCGCACTGCGTGGACTCGCTGCGGGCCAACGGCGTCACCGAGGTGATCGTCGTGGACAACGCGGAGTCGCCCGAGAGCGCGCGCAATCTCGCGGACGAGGCCGCGACGGTCGTGGCGACGGGGGTGAACCTGGGCTACGGGCGCGGCGTGAATCGCGGCGTGGCCCTGGCGACGGGTGAGTACTTGATCGTCTCCAACCCCGACATCCTCGTCCACGACGGCGCCGTGGCCGTCCTCGTCGACCACCTCGCCA
>DATIVP010000220.1:0-2870 GCA_035465755.1 Acidimicrobiales bacterium
CGTCGGTTGACGTCGCGATCGAGGAGGCGGCGGTGCGCCCGGCGTTGTTGACCACGCCGTCGATACGCCCGAAGCGAGCGAGCGCGACGTCGTAGAACTCGTCGAGCGCCGTGGCGTCGGTGACGTCGGCCTCGACGCACAGGGCCTCGGGCCCGAGGCTCTCCTGGGCGAGGGAGAGACGCTGAGGGTCGCGCCCGCACACCGCGACGCGGGCGCCCTCGGCGAGCAGGCTCGCCGCGAGGGCCAGGCCCAGCCCGTCGGTGCCACCCGTGATGAGAAAGGCGCGGTTGTCGAGTTCTAGGTCCATGACCTCATCCTAGAAACGTCGCCCAACGCACAAGGGCCCGGCTCCCGAAGGAGCCGGGCCCTTGGCATCGGCCTAGCCGCGGTAGTGCTCGCGCCAGATCAGTCGGTAGACCTTGACCTTGCGCGGGATCGCCCGCAGACCCGGGATCAGCGGCAAGACGAGCAAGATCACCGAGAGCAGCATCATCAAGCCCCAGACCTGGACGTCGGCGTTGGCGCTGGTCGAGAACGGCGACACCTGGTACCAGAAGGTGTAGAGCCACAGCCACGCCTGACCCGGGTAGCTGTTCGTCTCGTTCATCATGCCCCACTGGCTGCCCAGGAGGTGCTGCTTGGAGGCGAGGCTCTCGAGGTAGCCGCCGTCGGAGAGGAACAACAGGGGCTTCGTGTAGTCCATGGAGAAGAAGCTCCCACCTTGGACGAGCGCGGTATCGAGGGCTCCCGAACGGGCCATCGACGTGAGGTCGTTGATGAACACGGGCACTGGACCCGCGTTCGTCGCGTTCACCATCACTTCGCCGTTGGTGAAGGTCATCTTGCTGGCGGCCGAGGTGTAGTTGTTCACCCAGGTCGTCTGCTGGCTGGCTGAGGCCGACTTCCACGTCGAGAGCGCGTTCGCGAGCTGCGCGTTGTAGGGCAGCGACTCGAGCGGCTTGATGACGAAGTCGTTCTCCGTGTTCACCGGAATGCGCACGCCCGCCCACTTGGCGAGGGCGAGCGGGCCCAGCTTCTGGCCGTCGCTCGCGTTGTTATAGGGCGCGCCGTAGCCGGCGGTGGTCGTCGAGCCGTTCATCTCGCCGATGGCGGTCGTCGCGAAGTCGACCGGCGCGGCGTTGGCCCAGTTCTTGATGGTGACCTCGTGGTCGTCCGGCGAGCCGAAGAGCGTGGCCAGGATGATCGTCAGCAGTCCGACCACCGCGAGGGCGATGGTGCCCTCCTTGATGATGTCGTAGGGGCTGTGACCGCCCTTCCACTCAGGCGCGTCGACGTCGGGACGGAATGTCTTGGAACTCACTGTGCTTCACCAACCTTGTCTTCGTACGGGGGGACGACGCCCTTGATGCGCACGAGCAGGACGTGCAGGGCAGTCAGGGCGACCGCGGCGAGCGGCAGCAGGACGATGTGCCACATCAGCATCTGGCCGAGGTTCAGCACGTTGAAGAACGCGCCGGCTCCGGTTGAGTTGATGCCGTCCTTGGCCTGAGTGGTGATCCACTGCGAGTCGAAGTTGCTCTGGGAGGCGTAGCCGGTGAACGCGGTGGCGATCGAGGCGAGGAACGTCACCACGCCCGTCATCCACGTCGCGGTGCGTCCTCCGCGCCAGGCGCCCATGAAGAACTTGCCCCACAGGTGCACCACCATGGCGAAGAAGAAGATCTCCACGCTCCACAGGTGCAGGGAGTTCACGAAGTGTCCGATCGAGGACTCGTGCCACCACTGCGGGCCGCGCAGCGAGAGGATGAAACCCGAGCCGATGACGACCGCGAGGGCCGACATCGTGGTCACGCCGAAGACGTAGATCCACGACGAAACGTAGGCCGGCTGGGTGTCCGGGAGGAGCTTCTCTGGCGGCAGCTTGCCGGCGGCCTTGCGGCGCAGGCGAGTGGTCCACTGCTGGTCAATGCTGGTGCTCACTTGCTCTCCTTTCGGCGGCTACGCCCGGGGAAGGGAAGTAGCAGGGCCGCCACTAAAGTGGCGATCATCAGGAGGATGACGATGAAGTTGGCCACACTGATGTTGATGACACCCCAGTGCAGATAGTGACCATATCCATCGAGCGGTATCAACGCCGCTAGGAACGAAAACCACGCCATAGATAACCCTTATCTCCGATCTGATGCCGTTGGCCCCAGTGTGGCACGTTATTGCGGAGAACTACTAGGGACCAAAGCCCTCGCCTATCGGCCCTGATGCTAGGCCTTGGCGAGTGAAGAAGTAGGAGTTACCGGCTCGGCCGCGGGCGCGCGTCGCGTGCCCGGCTCGCGGTCGTGCGCGCTCTGGCGCAGGTGGAACTGGGTGACGCCGATGGAGAGCGAGACGGCGCCGGCCACGTGCAACTCGACGAGGATGACCGGCACGTGGGTCAGGTACTGGGTGACGCCGATCGCCGCTTGGACGAGTGAGATCACGACGAGGCGTCGCACGCCGTGCTGGAGTGCCAGCGGCGCGCTCGAGCCCCAGATCGCAAAGACCAGCCCCGTGACCAGTCCGATGAAGAGGACCGCGGCCACTGAGTGGACCCAGGTGGCGTCGGCGAAGGAGAAGGGCAGGCGACGCGCGACGAGCTGGCCCTGGGAGCCGCCCGCGTGTGGACCCGATCCGGTCGCGATGGTGCCCGCGGCGAGCAGCGCGACGAAGGGGATCCACAAGAGCCGCGCGATGAGGCGAAAGTGCGGGTCGCGCACGTCGCTGCGCGCCCCGGGACCGTAGACGTACTTCGAGCGGTGATAGAGGATCGCCCCGAGGACGACCATGCTGAGCGAGAGCATCATGTGCAGTGAGACCAGCCACGGGTTGAGCTTGGAGTAGACGACGAAGGCGCCGAGGACGGCGTCGGCGACGAC
>DATIVP010000221.1:0-3057 GCA_035465755.1 Acidimicrobiales bacterium
GCGAAGCGCACCGGCTCGCCGTCGATCAGGATCTCGCCCTCGTCGGGGTGCAGCAGGCCGAAGAGGACGTTCATCAGCGTCGTCTTGCCGGCGCCGTTCTCGCCGAGCAGGGAATGGATCTGGCCGGGCTCGACCGTCAGATCGATGCGATCGTTCGCGGTGAAGGATCCGAAGCGCTTCGTGATCCCTCGCAATTCCAGGCGCATGGAGACTTATCGTAGCCACGCCAAAAGGACCCGGGTTCTTTCGAACCCGGGTCCTTTTGCACAAGTCGCGTGCGCGACGAAGTTACTTCGCGGGGTAGCTGTTCGGGTTCACCGAGAGCGAGCCGGCGATGATCGCGGCCTTGGCCTTGGCGATCTTGGCCTTGAGGGCGGCCGGCACGGAGATGCCGCCGTACTCGAGGGCCGTGCCGTTGTTCTTCAACGTGCCGACGTAGACGCCACCCTTGAAGGTGCCCTTGGCCGCCGAGAGGACCGCGGCCTTCACCGAGGACTCGACGCCCTTGGCGACCGTGCCGACGAACCACGAGCAGTCCGCCGGGTCCGAGACACAGCCGTTGGAGTCAACCCACATGACGCTGTGGCCCTTGCCGGCCTGCTGAGCCGCGGCGACCGAGCCCAGGCCGACCGAACCGGCGACCGGGAAGACGATGTCCGCACCCTGGGAGAAGAAGTTGGTGGTCAACGTCTTGCCCGCGGTCTGGTCGGTGAAGTTCCCGATGAAGCTGCCGTCGCCCGCGCACTTGGCCAGCGAGCAGGCACCCTTGCCGGGCGTCCAGCCGAGGGCCTTTACCGCGGCGCCGTAGGTCTTGTCGTAGTAGCGAACACCCGCGACGAAGCCGTTCATGTAGAGCGTCACCGCCGGGAAGTTCATGCCGCCGTACGTCGCGACCGTACCGGTCTTGGTCATGCCCGCGGCGAGGACGCCGCCGAGGAAGCCGCCCTGGTCGGTCTCGTACTGCAGCGACAAGACGTTCTTACTCTTGGTCGTGGGCGCGTCGTCGACGATCGCGATGCGCTGGCTCGGGTGGGCGTTGGCGGCCTGGGCGGTTGCCTTGTCCATCAAGAAGCCAACGGTCACGATGATGCCGCAGCCCTGGTGCACGAAGTTGTTGATGTTGGGCACGTAGTCGGTCGACGAGGTCGACGACAGGTACTTGATCGTCATGTTCTTGAACACCTTCTTGGCGTCCTCGAGGCCCTTCCACGCCGAGGCGTTGAACGACTTGTCGTTGATGCCGCCGGTGTCGGTCACGACACAGGCCTTGAACGGTGTGGCGGCGGACGCCGACATGGTCGTGGCGACAGTGCCAACGGTGAGGGCCCCGAGCACCAGCGACGCGCTGACGAGCGTCGTGGACAGGCGGCGAACACCCAATTTCTCTCCCATATGCATTCAATCCCTCCAAAGGATCGTCGAACGCTAGCGCCTCCGACCGGGCCTTTCGCAGTTCTGGTTGTCACAGGTGACACTATCCGCGTCAGCGCGCGCGAGGAGATCAGTGGTTCGGGTGCGCCACGATCACTTTCGGCACGGCGAGGCTGGCGGCCAGGGCGACGAGCGTGATGCCGGCCGAGACCTGGAAGGCGCGTTCATAGCCCGACGTGAGGGCGAGCGCGCTCGAGGGCAGGGAGAACCGCGCCGACGCGTCGGCGGCCAGGGTGCCGAGAACGGCGAGTCCGAGTGATCCGCCGAGCTGGCGTGAGGTGTTGAGGACTCCCGAAGCCAGTCCGGCGTCCGCCCGATCGACGCCGGTGGTGGCCGCAGAGGCGAGCGGGGTGAAGAGCAGACCCATCGCGAGGGCGCAGGCGACCGACGGCGCCAGCACGTCGACGGCATAGGAGGAGTGCGCGCCGATGCGCGAGAGCCAGAGGAATCCCAGAGTCGCGAGCGACGTGCCGATGAGCAGCAGCGGTCGCGCGTGCAGCTTGGGCAGCAGGCGCGAGCTTGTCTGGGCGCCGACGATGATCGCCAGCGCCATTGGCAGGAACGCGAAGCCCGTCTTCACCGCGTCGTAGCCCAAGATGTACTGGTAGTAGAAGGTGAGGAAGTACCACATCGCGAAGAACGCCCCGCCGATGAGGAGCATCACCAGGTTCGCCATCGAGAGCGAACGGACGTGGAACATGCGCAGCGGCACCAGGGGATGGCTCGCGACCTGGGTCTCCCAGACGAAGAACACGGCGAGTCCGACCGCGGCGCCGAGGAGCCACAGCAGCGTCGAGGTGGCCGTCCAGCCGATCATCGTCGAATTGACGACCGTCGTCGTGTTCACGACACCGTAGATCAAGGCGGCGAGCGAGCCGGTGACGAGCACGGCGCCGGTGACGTCGAGCTTGACCGCGGCGTCGCGGTTGCGCATCTCGCGCAGGTACCCGAGGGCCAGCACGCCGGCGAGGATCCCGAAGGGCACGTTGATGAAGAAGACCCAGCGCCACGAGACCCAGCCGGTGAGGACGCCGCCGAGCAGTCCGCCGACCGCGCCGCCGGCCCCGGCGACGGCGCTCCAGAGTCCCAGCGCGCGCGGCAGGCGCTTGCCGTGGAAGGTCGTGACGATGATGGTCAGGGTCGCGGGCGAGAGGATGGCGCCGCCGACGCCCTGGAGGGCGCGCACCGCGACGATCTGGGTGCCCGTCGCTGCGAAGCCGGCGCCGATGCTCGCGATGGTAAAGACGCTGAGTCCGGCCAGGTAGACGCGACGTCGCCCGAAGATGTCGGCCGCTCGCCCGCCGAGCAGGAGGAATCCCGCGAAGGTCAGCACGTAGGCGTTCACCACCCACTGGGCGCTGTCGATGGTGAAGTGCAGGTCGCGCTGCATCGAGGGCAGCGCGACGTTGACGATCGAGACGTCAAGGACCACCATGAACTGGGCCAGACAGGCGATCGTCAGGATGATCCAGTCGGGGGCGTGGCGGTGCGCCTTCTTGGGCTTGGACATTTCGCGAGTGTAACGGGAGGCTCTGACAGCCCCGCGTTTGTAAGACTGGTCAAATGGCTGCCCAGTTCATCTTCACCATGCGCGACCTGCGTCGCTACTATCCGCCCGACCGCGAG
>DATIVP010000222.1:0-12609 GCA_035465755.1 Acidimicrobiales bacterium
CTGCGACCGCTACGGCGTGATCCTCGTCTCGGACGAGGTGATCTGCGGCTTCGGCCGACTCGGTGAGTGGTTCGGCTCGCACAAGTACGACTACGTCCCCGACATCATCACCGTGGCCAAGGGCATCACCGCGGGCTACGCCCCGCTGGGCGCGATGATCGTCTCGGACCGACTCTACGAACCCTTCATGGACGAGGACGCGTTCATGCACGGCTTCACCTGGTCGGGACATCCCGTCTCGTGCGCGATCGCCCTCAAGACGATCGACATCATCGAGACCGAGGGCGTGCTCGAGAACGTGCGCGCCAACGAGGCCTACTTCCGCGATGGCCTGAACAGCCTGCGAGACATTCCCATCGTCGGCGACGTGCGCGGCACGGGCTACTTCTGGGGCATCGAGCTGGTGAAGGATCAATCCACGAAGGAGACCTGGCTGGGTCAAGACGCCGAGCGCCTGCTGCGCGGCTACGTCTCGCCCGAGATGTTCCGACGCGGACTGATCTGTCGCTCCGATGACCGTGGCGACCCCGTCGTGCAGCTGGCGCCGCCGCTCATCTCGACTCGTGAGGACATCGACTTCATGGTGAACACGTTGCGTGACGTCTTCACCGGAGCCGCGAAGCTCAACTGACGTGCAGCCGCCACCTTCGCTGTGGTGGTCGACGCTGGGTGACGTCACGTCACGGAGCCCGCTGAGCGGGCACCGTGACGTGGACGTCGCCATCGTGGGCGGCGGCTTCACGGGCCTGTGGACCGCGAGGGAGTTGCTGCGGCGCGATCCGACACTGAACGTCGCGGTGCTCGAAGCCCACGTGTGCGGCTTCGGCGCCTCGGGGCGCAACGGCGGCTGGGCGTCGGCGCTCTATCCCCAGGCGGCCGCGAGTGTGATCGCCGAGCACGGCCAGGACTCCTTCGACCACCTGCGCCACGTTCTTCAAAGCGCCGTCGGCGAGCTGGGCCGCGCCGCAGCCGATGACGGCATCGACGCCGACTTCGTGCACGGCGGCACCCTCTACGCCGCGCGCACCCACGCCCAGGTCGAGCGCCTGCGCGCCGAGGTCGCTCACGCCCGCGAGATCGGCGTGGGCGACGACGACCTCGCATGGCTCGAGCAGGGCGAATTCGCCGAGCGCCTCGACCTCGCCGGCGCTCGCGGCGGCACGTTCTCGCCCCACTGCGCGCGGCTGAACCCGGCGCGTCTCGTGCGCGGACTCGCCGAGGTCGTCGAGCGCCTCGGCGCCACGATCCACGAAGACTCGCCGGTGACGCGAATCGAGCCGGCGAATCGGCGCGGCGACGCCGTCGTCGCGACCGCGAAGGGTTCGCTGCACGCGCGCTACGTCGTGCGCGCCACCGAGGGCTACACGCCGACCCTCTCCCGCCAGCGCCGGCGCGTGGTGCCCCTCTACTCGTTGATGATCGCCACCTCGCCCCAGTCACCCGACTTCTGGGACTCGGTCGGACTCGCCCACTACGAGACCTTCGCGGACGCGCGACACGTCGTCATCTACGGCCAGCGCACCAGCGACGACCGCATCGCCTTCGGCGGTCGGGGCGCCCCCTATCACTTCGGCTCGACCGTCGAAGCTCGCTTTGACATGAACGAGCGCGTCTTCGCCCTGCTCGAGTCGACGCTGCACGAGCTCTTCCCCGACCTCGCGGGAGAGGTGACGCACCGCTGGGGCGGACCGCTCGGCATGCCGCGCGACCACTCCCCCTACGTCGAGGTCGACCACCGCAGCGGTCTCGCCGCGGCCGGCGGCTACACCGGCGACGGCGTCGTGCTGAGCCACGTCTGCGCGACGGCGCTGGCCGATCTCATCGTCGACCCCGACGCCGACACCGCCCACACCCGCCTGCCCTTCGTGAACCACGTGAACCGCAACTGGGAGGTCGAGCCGCTGCGCTGGCTGGGCATCAACGTCGGGCTCGCCGCCGCGACCCTGGCCGACCGCAGCGAGAGCCGCGAGGGCCACGTCAGCCGCGCGAGCGCGCTGGTCGCGCGCCTGCTGCACTGACTACTTGAGGATGTTGACCGCGCGCGCGGCCACAACGGCCACCGTGACGAGAGAGACCAAGGACTCGGCCGCGAAGAGCACCTTCGCCCGCGCACTCAGCGGCATCGCGTCGGCCGGGGCGAAGCTCGATCCGTTCGAGAAGGACGTATAGAGGTAATCCACGAATCGCGGCCGCCAGTCGGGCGGCGCCAGCGTCGGATTCTCCATCTGGGGGAACTGGATGTCGGGCCAGCCCCCGGCGGCGCCCGCGCGCAGGTGCGGTCCGCCACGGTCGATCTCCCAGAACCACAGGCCGTAGACGATCACGTTCGTCAGCCAGACCGCGATCGCCGAATAGATCAGGTTGCGCCCCTGGGAGACGTTGGTGTTGAGCAATTCGTGCACGAGCAGCGCCATCGACACGATGTTCGCCAGCGTGATCACGCCAATGAGAAACAAGGTCAAGCGCCGCACCGACGGCGCCTCACTGGGGTGGCGGTGACGACGCGCCGAGAGCGGCACGAGCGGCAAGACGATCAGGATCGGCAGCAGCCAGCGCGGACCCACCACCAGCCGATGCGGCAGGACCACGTAGAGACCCGCGCAGGCGATTAGAGCGACCGATGCCGGCCACCGCGGTTCGGGGTGGACCTCGTCGTTCACGGGCTAGTTGAGCTGGACCTGGCCCAACGAGGAGATGGCCCCGGGGCGCAAGAAGGCTCCCAGGGACGACGACCCGAAGATCCGCGACAGCAGCGCGGGATCGAGCGTCTTGACCTGGGAGGCGGGAGGGGCCGCGATGTCCGCCGGCTGGTTGTAGGACAACACCGTCGCCGAGATCGACGCGTGGCTGTGCGACGAGGACACCACGAAGCTCGACGAGACCAGTTCGCCCTGGCTGCCGGTGGTGATCACGAAGGTCACGTCAGCCCGTCGCGGCAGTGACAGGGGCAGCGTGCTCGGCATGGAGATCGCCACTGAGTTGCGATGGAAGCGATACGTCGTCAGGTAGCCCGACGTGGTGACCGACTTGGACGTGAAGCCGCTGATGAGCGCGACGTCTGGCTTGGTCATCTCCAAGGAGAGTCCGTAGAGCGAGGGCTGCGAGGAGGTCGTCGCGAGCCACGGGGCGCCCGCGACGGCCGCGAGGTTCGCGAGTCCCACGTAGACGTGCTTGTTCACGAGTCGCAGGTCGACCCCGACGTTGGAAAAGGCCATCGGCACGTTCATCTGGGCGTCGACAGCGTCGGTCGCGAAGTTCACGTTGACCGTCGCGGTCACGTTGTACTCCTGGCCCGAGGAGATGGTGACGGCCAGCTGCGCCGAGCGGGGCGGATAGCCGTTCAGGGCCAGTGGGTCCTTGGTGGCGCCGCCGGGGCTGGAGTCCGTCGCGGCGAGCACGACGCCGGTCACGGTGAGGGCGCTGGCCACCAGGGCGAGAAGGACTGACGCTGCGCGAGATGACACGGCCATTGCCCCACCCTACCGGGCAGGTCGGGGAACGATCCTGACTAGAAGCGCCGCGGCTCGCCCAGGAGCTGGCTCAGCAGCTCGTGGGCGATGTTGCGACCGCTCGCGATGAAGCCGATGCGTGATGCCTTGTCGCCCACCAGGTCGGTCGCGATCGCGGCGTAGGGGGTGGTGGCCGAGCCCTCGAGGACGAGCCCGTTCGTCTCGGCACTCTCGCGCACCGCCGCGCGGATCTCGGTCTCGGGCACCAGCACCAGGCGCACCTCGTGGGCCGCGATGATGTCGTTGGTCACGGCGCCCTCGTCGCCACCGCCAGCGAGGCCGTCGGCGATCGTCGGATGGTGGACGACCTCGGACATGGGGGTACCGCGCAGGACGTGGTACATCGCCGCGCTCTCCTCGGGCTGGACGCCGGTGACGACGACGTCGCCGCGTCCGTGCTCGTCACGCGAGATCAGCACGCCCGAGATCAAGCCGCCCCCGCCCACCGGCACCACCAGGTGCTCGAGATCGGGTGCCTGGCTGATCAGCTCGTCGAACACGGTGGCCTGACCGGCGATGACGTGAGGGTCGTTGAAGGGCGAGATGTAGTGCAACGAGCGCTGCTCGGACAGCGTCATCGCGTGGGACTGCGCGTCGTCGTAGGAGGAACCGTGCTGGATCAGCTCGATGTCGTAGCGGCTCAGCTTCTTCACCTTGGCCACCGACGCGTTCGCCGGCACGACCACGGTCGCGCGCACGCCGAGCAGCGTCGAGGCGTGCGCGATGCCCAGCCCGTGGTTGCCGGCCGAGGACGTGATCACGGCCCCCGCGGGGTCGTCGCGGTGCGCGGCGCTGACCGCAGCCAGCGCGCCGCGGATCTTGAACGAGCCCGTCACCTGGAGGCTCTCGAGCTTGGCGTAGACCTTGCGGCCCCGTACGTCGAGCACGACGCTGGGCGTGGGCAACAGGTACCGAGCGACCACTTCGCGTGCGGCCTCGAGATGCTCGGACGTGGGGGGTTGAACAGATCGAATCATCGTTTCCTCTCGATCGACATTAGCCCTGGCCACCCTCGCGCTTTTCTCACCCGCCGGTAAGGTCGACGCGTGCACGCGCTCCCGAGTGACTTCCTCGTCGCGGCACTCGCCTACCTCGGCACGATGGTCGACAACTACTTCGCCTTCGCCGCCCAGCTGGTCGTCACCCCGCCGGCGCGGCACCGGCGCGTGGCCTGGGCGCAGGTGCTCGGCGTCGGGGCCCTGGTGATGATCGCGGGCGCCGTGGGCGCGGCGCTCTCGGCGGTGCCCCTGCGCCTGGTGGGCCTGCTCGCGATCGCGCCGGTCGCACTCGCCGTGCACGCGTGGCGAGCGCGCGCAGAACCGGCGCGCGAGCAGTACCGGCGCGGCGCGACCACGACCTTTCTGGCGACCCTCGCGTTGGGCGGCGACAACATCGCGGTCTGGATCCCGCTGCTGCGCGCCACGGGCGTTGGAGGAGCGCTCGCGACGCTCACCACCTTCGCCGTCTGCGAGTTCGCCTTCGTCACCTCGGCCCAGAGGCTCGCCGCGCGACCCGGCGTCGTCGCCTGGGGCACGCGCCACGCGCCACGGCTCGTGCCGATCGTCTACGTGGCCCTCGGGCTACTCATCCTGTTCGAGTGCCACACGATCTAGCGCGAGGCGACCACTAGCCTCTACATAATGCCCTCGACCCCAGAGCAGACCCTGCGCCGGCTCACGCTCATCGTGGCCCTGCAGTGGACGGGGGCCACGTTGGGACTGCCGCTGCTGCCACTCTTCCTCGAGCATCGCGGAGGCACGCCGAGCGTGATCGGGGTCATCCAGGCGTCGTTCTTCATCGCCGGCGTGGCCACCCAGTACCTCATGGGCCACGTCGCCGACCGCTTCGGGCGGCGACGGATCCTCATCACCAGTCTCGTCGTCTACGGCTTCTCGTCGATGACCTACCTGCTGCCATTTCACGCGCCCTGGTTCGCGCTCACGCGCGCCTTCCAGGGGGCGTCGGCGAGTGCCTTTGAGGTCGCGGCACTCTCGGCGGTCTCCTCGCTCTTTCCCGAGGCGCGCCGCGGACGCGCGATCTCGCGCATCCTCGCCGCCCAGCTCTTCGGCGTCGCGGTGGGACCGCTCATCGGCGTCGCGGTGAGCGTGAACGCCCTTGGCTGGGCGTTCTTCGTCACGGGCCTCATCAGTCTCGGCGCGGCGCTGCGCTCGACGCACCTGGACCTCGGCGAGTCGGACTTCACGTCTGGCCCGCTGGTTCGCCTGCGCTGGAACCGACAGTTGGTGGGCGCCCTCGTCGCCGCGAGCGCCAGCGGCATGACCGTGGGCGTGTACGAGGCCTGTTGGACGCTCCTGATGCACGCCCACCACGCCTCGACGCTGCAGATTCGCCTGAGCTGGACGATGTTCGCAATCCCCTGGGTGGCGCTCAGCCGCGTCGGCGGCTGGCTCGCCGATCACGCGAATCGCCGCGCGATCGCCATCATTGGCCTCTTCAACGGCGCGTTCTTCCTGGCTCTCTATCCCCACATCCACTCGAACGTGGCCCTGGTCAGCCTCGGGTCCCTCGAGGCTGTCGCGACGTCGCTGTCGATGCCCTCGGTGTCGTCACTTCTCACCCAGGGAGCCCACGACCGCGAGCTCAGCCGCCGCCAGGGACTCTCTTCGACCGCGAGCACGGCGTCGCTCGCCCTGTCCGCAGCCTTCTCGGGCGTGCTCTTCACCAGGGATCCCGCTCTGCCCTTCACGCTGGTCGCCGTGACCTCGGCCGCCCTCGCCGCCACCACCCTGTGGTGGTGGCGCCACGTGCGCGGTCGCGTCTCGGCCTAGCGGGCTACTTCTTCCAGATCTGGTCCCAGCGCGTCGAACCACCGTCGGGGTTCAAGCAGCGCGTCACCCCGTCGCCCGCCGTCGCGAACGCCCAGTTCTGGACGTTGGTGCGCGCGGCCCAGGCCGTGACGAGAGTGTTGAGGAACAGGTACGGGATGTCCTTGGCGAACTGCGCGTTCACCGTGGCCCACGCTCCCTTGTACGCGGCGCTGTTGGGCTTTGAGGCGAGGGCCTTGAGCATCGAGCTCTCCACGACGGGATCGGCCTGATGCGCGAAGTTCACCGCACCCGCGATGAAGGTCCCCGACGGCAGCGCCGACATTCCCATGCCGCCCTGAGTCAACGGCGTCGTCGCCGGCTGGGAGTTCCACCACACGTAGTTGATCGACGGGTCGACGCCCCCGAACTGGTTCCACGACGAGCAGTCGTACTCGCCCAGGATCACGTTCTGGATGAGCTGGGACTGCGTCGAGGGCCGGGGCGTCACCGAGATGCCGATCGCGCCGAGCTGCTGTTGGATGAAGGCGAAGAGCTTCTGCTCCGACGAGCTGCCCGAGACGATGTCGATGACGAATCCCACCTTGGAGACGTTGTTCTTCGTCTTGTAGGCGTTGACAAGGGCCTTGGCCGCCTTCGGGTTGTAGGCCGGGTACTTGGGGTTGCGGTAGTACTGGGAGCTCTTGCGGTAGATGCCGTCGGCGACCGCGCCGACGCCGCCGGCGATGACCTTCTGGTAGGCGCTGCGGTTGATCGCCATCGCGCAGGCCTTGCGGATCGAGACGTCGTTGAGCACCGGCTTGAGCTTGGTGTTCCAGGCCAGGGTCGAGGGGTCCACCGCGCCGAGAGTGCCCATCCAGTCCGCCAGCTGGACCTGCTGGGGCGGGGCCTGACCCTGCATCAGGTAGGTCAAGGCGCCCGGGACCCCGGCACCGGCGAACTCGCCGGCCCAGGCGAAGTACTGGTTCATCGTGCCCGTCGTGTTGACGATCAGACAGTTGACCGATGGGTCGATCGGGTCGTTCTCGTTGGTGCGGTACGTGATCCCCTTCATGTGCTTCAGGGCCGCCACGCTCGCGCCGTCCTGGGTGAGGATCATGTCGACCTGGCCCGATTGCAGTGCCTGGTTGCGCGTCGGGTCGTCGGGGATCGTGTGGAAGCTGATCGCGTCAAGGTAGGGCAGCTGGCGGTTGTGCGCGTCGGCGCGCCAGTAGTTCTTGTTCTTCTTGAAGTTCGACTGGTAGCCAACCTGCCAGGACGACACCACGAAGGGACCGGTGCCGATCGGGTTGCCGGTGTAGCCCTTGGTCAACGAGCTGGGGTGGGCCATGTAGGCGGTCTGCTGCTCCGATAGCGCGCTGATCGGGAACGTCGAGAACGGGATGACCAGGTTGAACACGACGGTGTAGGTGTCGGCCGCAGTCACCTTGGCGATGATCGGTCGAATGGCGGTGCCCACCGTCGGGTCGGCCGCCGCGGCGTTGAAGTTCGCCACCACGATGCTCGCGTTGAAGGGATCGCCGTTGCTGAAGGTGACACCCTGGCGCAGCTTGACCGTCCAGACGGTGTAGGTGGAGTTGGGTGTCGCCGACAGGGCCAGCATCGGCACCCACGTCTTGCCGTTGGCCGACGCGACGAAGAGGGCGTCGAAGAGTGCGTTCGCCAAGCAGAAGCCCGACGCGTCCATCTTGCCCTGGGCGCCGTTGAAGTTGTGGTAGTTCGGCACGTCCGAGATCAGACCCACTTTGAGTGTGCCGCCCATCTTCGGCTTGCTCGAATTGATGCCCGTCGCGGCGCTCGCGAAGTCCGCCACCAGCCCGTCGACGACGGTACCGGCCATGGCCACTCCGCCAATAGTCGCCGCCGAGTGCGTCAAGAACTTGCGACGATCCACTGTTGCCGACATATTCCCCCACTTTCACCGAGAACCAGCCCCCCCGGTTCTCCTGCGCAACTTAGCAAGAACCTCTGATCGGACACGGTCAGTGATTCAGAGAATCATCTCAGCAACGCAAAGCGACGACGAACCCGGGTGTCGCCACCCGGGTTCGTCGTCGTTGGGAGGTACTGCGAAATGAATTAGTCGTCGAAGCCGGCCGTGACGCTCGCGCTGACTCCGAGGCCGACGCCACCCTGAGACTGGCCGTCACCCTGGAACGAGCCCTGTCCCTGGAACTGTCCGTCGCCGTGGCCGTGGCCGTGTCCGTGGTCGTGGCCGATACCCTGGCCCGCGCCGTGGGCGTCCTCACCGAGCGCCAGACCCACGCCCTGGTTGTCGTCATCACCCTGGTCGTCACCGCCCGTCGACGGACTGAGGCCCACCGCGAGCGCGTTGAAACTGCCCGATCCCAGGTCGACGCCCAGGGCGCCGATGAACGAGCCGGTGGTGACGTCAGCCAAGCTGGGCGACGTCGAACCCTTCAAGAAGAAGGTGGTGAGAGCGCTGGTCTGCACCGAGACGGTCGCCCCCGTGCTCGTCGTGATGGTGATCGTCGTGCCCGAGACACCCGTAACCGTCCCGGTCACGTGTGAGAGCTCGACGTCGATCGATCCGGCAGTCGCGCTCGAGGCGCTGGAGGGCTCGATCGAGACCGCCTCGCCCACCGCGAGGAAGCTCAACGGCACCGTCGTGTCACCGGCGCGCGCGGTCGTGGAGGAGTCGATCGCGAAGGTGGCGCTGGATCCTCCCGCGGTCGTGATGGTGATCGACGAGGCCGACACGGCCGAGATCGTCCCCTCGGCCGGGCCCACCGAGATCGCCGGTGCGCCAGTCGTGGTGGTGACCGACGAGCTGATCGAAATGGCCGCGGCGACCGTCGCGTCGCTCGTCGACGGCGTGATCGTCACCTCTTCGCCCACCGCGAGGTCGCTGATGGCGCCGACGCCACCGTTGTTGGTGACGCTGGTCAAACTGTTCAGCGTGAACGTCACCGTGCCCGACGAGGTGGTGAGCGTGATCGAGCTCGAGCTGACCGCGCTCACGGTGCCCTCGACCGCGGTGGTCGCCGCCTGGTCGTGGCTCATGAGAGTCGCGGACGGCATGCTGGTCGTCGCGGCACTCGGCGTGGACGAGAACCCGTGGGTAGACGCGGCGGCCACGCCGATGCCCGCGGCCGCGACGGCCAGAGTCACGGCGGTTGAGGCGCCCAGGCGCTTGATGACCGTATTCCTCTTGGAGCGATACATGATGACAACCTTTCAGTAGCGAACGACTCCATGCTTGCCAGACAACTTGAGAGGACCCTGTGGGGCCAGTCAGAGGGCGCTGATACTCGAAATTCATCCTGTGGAAATCTTTCGACCTCTGAATAACGCGCCGTGCGAAGTCGATCGGGCAGACTATCCGCGTGCGACCAGCCCCTCACGGGGTCGCACCAGATGTCACATCTATTAGGGAGGACCACACCAGTGGCAACAACCATTGACCCGCACGACGGGTCAACCGAGGATCAACCATTCCACATCGAACAGCACGGCATCGACCTCATCCCCGATTCGGAGCGCTGGGCCACCCCGCGTAACATCGGCGCGTTGTGGGCCGGGACGTCGATCAACGTCGAGTACTTCGTCTACGGCGCGCTGCTCATGGGATTCGGGTTCAGCTTCACCACCGCGCTGAGCATCATCATCATCGGCAACATGTCGTACTTCTTGCTCGGCCTGGCGTCACTGCAGGGCCCCGAGGCCGGAACGACGGCCTTTACCATCAGTCGCGCCGCGTTCGGGCTACGAGGTTCGCGACTCGTCAGCTTCTTCAACTGGATCACCCAGTTGGGCTTCGAGACCGAGGGGCTGATTCTCATCGTGGGCGCGGGCCTCGTCCTCTCCCAGATGGCCGGCATCCACGTCTCGAGCCCACTGAAAGTCGCCTACATCATCGTGGCCGCGGCGATCCAGGCGGTGCTGCCCTTCCTCGGGCACGCCACGATGGTCAAGGTCCTACGCGCATTGATCATCCCCTTCGGCGTGATCTTCGTGGTTCTCGCGGTCTTTGACCTCAAGCACGGCACCACGAGCTTCAAGGGCTCGCCCTACGCGAACTGGGAGCTCTACACCGCGGGCCTCGCCTTCACCTTCGCGCTGTCGGGCCTGGGCTGGACCGAGTGCGGCAACGACTACACGCGCTACATCCCGCGCGACGCGAAGAAGGGGGCCGTCGTCGGTTGGATCTTCCTCGGCACGGCACTGCCCGAGATCGTGCTGATGATCCTCGGCGCGCTAACCTTCACCTTCCTTTCTTCGAGCGCTCAGATCACCGCGTGGAACGGCGCGAATCCCTTCGAGGCCCTCCACGGTCAGCACATCCTGCCCTCGTGGTTCGTCGCGACCTTCCTGGTGTTCGCCATCGTCCAGCTCTTCGGCATCAACTCGATGGACCTGTACTCCTCGGGCGTCTCGGTCCAGGCCATGGGCATCCGCCTCAAGCGCTACCAGGCCGTCGTGATGGACAGCGTCATCGCCTGTCTCTTGACGATCTGGGCCATGTTCCAGGACACGTTCTCGCTCTACATGAAGGAGTTCGTGGGCGTCTTGATCCTGTGGATCGCGCCGTGGTTCGGCGTCTACATCACGGACTGGATCCTGCGTAAGTACCGCTACCACGCGGCCGAGCTCCAGCGCACGGACCGCGGCGGCCTCTATTTCGGCGGGCCCAGCGGCGTGAACTGGAACGCGATCATCGCCTTCGTGGTGGGCGTCGTGACCGCGACGATCTCCTACTCCAAGGCGCCGCCGCCGGTGAACTTCCCGTTCCACTGGATGACGCCGATCTCCAACCACTTTGGCGCGGCCTGCGCGGCCAACCCGGTCAATGGCGTGTGCACCGCCGGCTGGTACGGCGGGGCGGACTTCTCGGTCTTCAGCGGCGTGATCTTGTCGGGACTCGTGTACTTCATCCTGGAGAAGGCCACGGGCTACGTGTCCAAGCAGATGGCGCGCCAGAAGGAGCTCGAGGCCGCTCACTAGTCAATTCGATAGCCAACACTCCCCTCGGGCGATGCCCGAGGGGAGTGTTGTTTCTCACCCCAATGACGGTTCGGATGACGCCGGACGAGTCGACGTTCCCTGCCGCTGGCCCGAGAAGCGGGGCCAGCGCTCGACCATCAACCCTGCGAACGAGACGTGCGTGTGGTCACCTCCGCGGGCAGACGTGGCGAACCCCCGGGGATGCCCGGGGGTTCGACCAGTGGCCTCAGTTCTCGAGCGAGATGATGCCCGCCGTCAGCGGCGTGGTGGTGGCGGTGGGGATCACGCGCACCATCGAGCCAACCGTGATGTCACTGGCCAGCAGCACGACGTGGTCCTTGGTGATGATGGTCGCCGGATTGATCACGAAGGTCACGGGACCGCTGGCTCCGGCCACGGTGATCGAGACGCCGGCCACGTAGGCGACGACGGAGCCGGAGACCGCGCTGGTGTTCTGGGCCTCGTTGGCGAAGACCATGATCGCGCTCGCGGTGGGCGTCGTGGCTGAGGTCGACAGCGCGACGCGCACCCGGGCGCCCACGGTGACGTTGGCCAGAGTGGCCGGCACGCCATTCATGACGACGACGGTGTTGGCGTCAATCACGAAGGTCTTCTGCCAGCCGTCGTGGGTGATCACGATCGACGTCGGGGTGACCGAGTAGACGGTCCCCTCCACGCCGTGTCCCATCCTCACCTCGGGACTGGCGAGCAGCGCCACGGAGCTCGCCGTGGGCGGCGTCGTGGTCGTGCTCGAGAGCGCCACGAGCACCCGTGAGCCGACGGTGATGTCACTCGCGGGGATCGCCAGTCCGTTCTTCATGAAGGTGGTCTGGGCGTTGAGGGTGAAGGTCGACGACTTGCCGTCGTTGCTGATGGTCAGCGACGTCGCCGACACTGCGCTCACGCGACCGCGCAGACCCTGGGCGTCGTGATCGTGGTGCGCGCGGGTGTGCTCGAGAGCGCGCGGCGCCGCGCCCGCGGATCCTACGCCGGCCGCGACGAGGGTCAGGGCCAGAACGCTGGCGGTGAGGGCGGCGCCCACCGAGAGGCCGGCGCGGGTGAGTACTCGGGTTCGGGTCGAACTATGCATGTCTCTCCTCCTTAGTTCCCGGCGATTGACAGGGCCGGTGCGACGAGGGTCAAGGTGACGACGCCCGTGCTGAGCACCGCGGCCGCCACGAGGCCAACTCGCTTCATGATTCGTGTACGCATAGACACTCCTGAGTCAAAAGGGCTTCAGGAACATCCTCGGACGCTTTCTTGGGAGAGCCCTGTGCTGGCATTCAGAGCGACGTAAATATTGTCGCCGCCGTGGCTCGCTAGCCGACCCAATCTTCGACTAGTTGTCC
>DATIVP010000223.1:0-3211 GCA_035465755.1 Acidimicrobiales bacterium
GACGACGACGAGACGACGAGCAGCGACCTCGTCCAGCGCGCCGACCTCGCGCTCTACGAGGCCAAGAGCCGCGGCAAAGGGCGCTTTGCGGTGTTCACGCCTGACTTGCACCAAGTGGCGGCAAGCCGATTCGCGTTGACCCAGGAGCTGCACCACGCTCGGCACGCCGGCGAGTTGGCGATGCACTATCAGCCCATCGTCGACATCGCGACCTACCACGTGGTGGGTTTCGAGGCCCTGATGCGCTGGCATCACCCCCAGCGCGGGGAGATCTCGCCGTCCGTCTTCATCCCGCTGGCTGAGCGCGGCGAGCTGATTCGCGAGCTCGGCGAGTTCGCCCTCTTCGAGGCCACGTCCAGCGCGGCGCGGTGGCCCGTGAGGTCCGGGCGTGACGCGCCCTACGTGACGGTGAACCTTTCGGCCCAGGAGTTCGCCGGGGGCGACCTGGTCGCCACCGTTACCCGCGCCCTCGAAGCAAGCAGCCTCGATCCGCGACGACTGGTGGTCGAGATCACCGAGAGCGCGATGGTCAATGACGCCCACGACGCCCTACGCGTGCTCGAAGGTCTCTCGGCGTTGGGCGTCGGCGTGGCTCTGGACGACTTCGGTACCGGGTACTCATCGCTGTCGTATCTCGTGCGCCTGAACCCGTCGATCATCAAGATCGACCGCTACTTCGTGAACCCCTCCTTTGAGAGCATGCACAACGAGGCTCTGCTCGAGACGGTCATCTCGTTGGGTGAGCGACTGGGCATGACGATGATCGCCGAGGGGGTCGAGACGATCACCCAGCTCGAGCAGCTGCGTGCTTTGGGCTGTGACGCGGCCCAGGGCTTCCTCTTCTCTCCAGCGGTGCGAGCCGAAGAGGTGGCGGCGCTGATCGAGCGCGGCGCCTGGCCCGATCCGCACTCTTCCTAGCGCGTACGTCGCTAGCATGGCGCGGCGAAGGGAGTCGCGTGTCACACTCGGAAGAACCCGCCGAGCGGGTCGCGCTCGTCACCGGTGCCGGTGCGCACGACGGCATCGGCTTCGCCACGGCGCGCGCCCTCGCCGCACGCGGCGAGCGACTCGTGCTGACCTCGACCACCGCGCGGATCTTTGAACGCGTCGGCGAGTTGGCCGACGAGGGGGCCGAGGCGATCGGCCTCGTCGGTGACCTCACCGACCCGGCCACGTCGGACGAGCTCGTGGACACGGCCCTGTCGAAATGGGGACGGCTCGACGTCGTCGTTCACAACGCGGGCATGACCTCGGTGAGCGATCCGGCCATGTCCACCGGTTCGCTCGAGGAGATTGACGCGATGCACTGGCACGCGGGCATCGCGCGCAACCTCGACACGGCCTTTCACATCGCCAAGGCCACCCTGCCAGCACTGTGTGCGAGTCCCTCGGGCCGGATGATCATGGTCGCCAGCGTGACGGGACCGGTGATGGCCATGCGCCACGAACCGATCTACGCCGCCGCCAAGGCCGGTCTGGTCGGACTGGCGCGTGGTCTCGCGCTCGACTACGCCCAGCGCGGCCTCACGGTGAACGCGGTGGCACCAGGCTGGATTGCGACCGGCTCGCAGACTCCCCACGAAGCGCGCCAGGGCCTGGCCAGTCCGATGGGTCGTAGCGGCACCGCCGACGAGATCGCCGCGGTGATCGCGTTCCTCGCCTCACCAGAAGCGTCGTACCTGACGGGTCAGTGCATCGTCGTCGACGGCGCGAACTCCATCGCGGAAGAACGACGCTAGACCAGCGAAAATCCTCGTCCGGTAGACTGCCCACAAGGCGACCCCGGGGGAATTCGCGTGCGAGAGACTGCGGTACGTCGGGATCGCCGATCCCGTGGCAGCCACGCCGCACACGCACCCATTCGCCGGGGGCGCGTGCTCCTCGCCCTGATCCTCGTTGTCGCCGTGGCCGGCGTGGTGGGGCTCCAGCGCTTCACGGGCGGCGCCACGACGACCACTGCACCGACATCGGGCTTCTACATGGTGGTGGGTGCGTCGGCCGCCCTCGGCTTTCAGCCCACCGGCATCGTGCATCACAACGGGGCGCGCACGGATCGCGGTTACGCCAACGACGTCGTGGCGGTGGAACGTTCGCGGGGGATGTATCTCAGCCTGCGACAGATTGGATGTCCTGGTGAGACGACATATTCGATGCTGCACACGGGCGATCACTGCTACACCGGTTCGGGGAGCCAGCGCAACGCCGCTCGAATCTACCTGGGTCTGCACCACGACGAGGCGGGTCTGGTCACCATAGACCTGGGATTCAACGACGTGCGACCGTGCCTGTGGAAGTGGGTGCCCGACGAGGCGTGTGTTGCCAAAGGACTCGCTCAGATCCGCGCGAACCTGCCGGGGGTCATCGACCTGCTGAAGTCCGCCGCCGGCCCCCAGGTGCACTTCGTCGGTCTGCTCTACGCCGACCCCTTCTTGTCGGACTTTGTCAATCCGCACTCGAGCGCAGCCGCGGCTGAGGAGACACGCGTGCTGATCACCAGTCTCGATGAGGAGCTGATCTCGATCTATCGCGCCGCGAACATTCCGATCGCGAACGTGCCGGGAGCGTTCCACGTGGACAACCGCGACGCCACGATTTGGAATCGCCAACCGGTGCCCTAGAACGTTCTCTACGCCTGCTCGTGGACATGGATGTGCACGCCGCCACCGTGGGGACCCGACGACCACCCCAACGACGCGGGGTATCGCGCGATCGCCAACGCGATTCTGGTGGCCGTGCCCACGACGTGGTGAGTGACGTCCACGGGCAAGTCGCGAGCGCGTCCACGGAAGAATAAAAGTATGTTCTCCGTGGCATCACGGAACTTCTGCGTAGTTGAGTGCGGCACCTTCGCCTTGTTACGCGTTCGTCATGCGCTCCGTTGAAAAGCCCCTAAACGGTGCCGATAGCGTAACCGTACGGTCGGAAATCGGCGAAGAGGGGCGAGAGGAGATCGAGAGCTTGTGAGTGCCTACCTCGAGTTACCGCCACGGTCGGCGAAGCCTCGTCGAGATGGTCTGACGATCGCGATCGACAAGGGGTTGCCGACTCGCTACTTCGTCGACCTCGTCGAGAGCGTGGGCGACCACCTCGACTTCGTGAAGTTCGGCTGGGGAACCGCGCTGGTCTCACGCGATCTCAAGGTGAAGATCGACGCCCTCGCGCGCGAGCAGATCGGCTACTACTTCGGCGGCACCCTCTTTGAGAAGTTCGT
>DATIVP010000224.1:0-1543 GCA_035465755.1 Acidimicrobiales bacterium
CTCTTCGAGCAGCGCGCCTACGACCTGTTCTTGGAGAACCTGGTGAAGGGCACGAGCCACCTGGGACTTGGCCAGGAGGCAGTCGCCGCCGGCGTGGCGGCCGCCATGAAGCCCGGCGACTGGACCTTCGCCACCTATCGCGGCCACAACCACACGCTGGCGCGCGGCGTGCCCATGACCCCGGTGCTCGCCGAGCTGCTCGGTCGCACCAACGGCCTCATGGCCGGCAAGGGCGGCTCGATGCACCTGACCAGCGTCGAGCACGGCATGATGGGCAGCTACGCCATCATCGGCGCGCACCTGCCGATCGCCTGCGGCGCGGCCTGGAGCGCCAAGTACCGCGGCACCGACCAGGTCGCGGTCGCCTTCTTCGGCGACGGCACGACCAACATCGGCGCGTTCCACGAGGCGCTCAACTTCGCCGTGATCTGGGACCTGCCGGTCGTCTTCGTCTGCGAGAACAACCTGTGGATGGAGTACACGCGCACGAGCGAAGTCACGGCCGTCGCGAATCCGGCGGCCGATCGCGCGAGCGCCTACGGCCTCGAGTCGATCATCGTCGACGGCAACGACGCCGACGCGGTCTTCGAGGTGGCGAGCGCGGCGATCGAGCGCGCGCGCGCCGGCGCGGGGCCCTCCATGATCGAGGCCAAGACCTACCGCCACGGCGGTCACAGCCGGGCCGACCCGGGCAAGTACCGCCCGGACGAAGAAGTGAAGGAGTGGCTCGCGAAGGACCCGATCCACCTCTACCGCGCGCGCCTGGTGAATCTCGGCGTCGAGGTCGCCGAGATCGACGCGATCGAGGCCGCGGCGCTCGCCGCGGTCGATCAGGCCACCGAAGAGGCCAAGGCCGGCGCCACGCCGGGAGAAGACCTGTTGATGAAGGACGTCTGGGCGGATGGAGGATACTCATGGCGCAACTGACCTTTCGAGAGGCGATTGCCCGCGGCATCGCCCAGGAGATGCGACGCGACGAGTCGGTCGTCTTCCTCGGTGAGGACGTCGCCGCGGCCGGCGGCGTGTTCAAGGGAACCGTCGGACTCTTAGAGGAGTTCGGCAGCCTGCGCGTGCGCGACACGCCCATCAGCGAACAGGCGATCCTGGGCGCGGCCATGGGCGCGGCGATGACGGGCCTGCGCCCGGTCGCCGAGATCATGTTCGCGGACTTCTTCGCCGTGTGCTGGGACATCGTGGTCAACGAGATCGCGAAGAGCCGCTACATGACCAACGGGCAGATGACCTTCCCCCTCGTCATCCGCTCGGGCAACGGCGGCGGCCTGCGCTTTGGCGCCCAGCACTCCCAGGACGTCTCGAACTGGGCGATGATGATCCCCGGTCTCAAGGTCGTGGTGCCCTCGAACGCGCTCGACGTGATCGGTCTGATGGCGGCCTCGATCCGCGACGACGACCCGGTCATCTTCCTCGAGTCCAAGGCTCTCTACGCCTCGAAGATGGAGGTGCCCGACACCGACGTCGTCGACACGCTGGGCAGCGCCAAGGTGCTGCGCAAGGGTTCCGACGCGACGATCGTGGCGCTGGG
>DATIVP010000225.1:0-2859 GCA_035465755.1 Acidimicrobiales bacterium
TGTCGCCGTAGACGAGGGCCAGGTGCTGCTCGCCGTCGAGGACGTTCTCGAAGACGAAGGCCTGGAAGGTGCCGTGCTCGGTGGGCAGCGTCGCTTCCGCCACGCGGCGCACCAGCTTCTCGTGGTGGCGTCGGTAGCGAATCAGGTCGGCGATGGACACCAGCGGCAGTCCGTGCTCGGCCGCGAACACCTCCAGCTCGGGCAGACGGGCCATGTCGGACTTGTCCGCCGAGACGATCTCGCAGAGCACCCCCGAGGGGTACTTTCCGGCCAGTCGGCACAGGTCGACGGTGGCCTCGGTGTGCCCCGCTCGCTTCAACACCCCGCCCTGGCGATAGCGCAGCGGAAAGATGTGCCCCGGACGGCTCAGGTCGCTCGGTCGCGTCGCCGGGTCGATCAGCGCGCGCACCGTCGCCGCTCGGTCGCCCGCCGAGATGCCCGTCGTCGTGCCGTGGCGATAGTCGACCGTCACCGTGAACGCGGTGCGCTGGGCCTCGGTGTTGGCCACCACCATGAGCGGCAGGTCGAGTTCGTCGGCGCGCGCGGACTCGAGCGGCACGCAAAAGACCCCCGACGTGTACTCGAGGAAGAACGCCATCGACTCGGCCGTGACGTCCTCGGCCGCCATGATCAGGTCGCCCTCGTTCTCGCGGTCCTCGTCGTCAACGACGACCACCATGCCACCGGCGCTAAGTGCCGCCACGGCCTCTTCGATGCTTGACAGCGCCATCAGACCTCCACGTCCAGACGTACATCTTCGCCGATCCGCCGCACCCCCACCACCCGGCCGCGCCGCAGGGCATCGATCGTGGGAGTCGACAGGTCCGTCAGGGCCGCGCGCGTGCCGCGCGCACCGGCGAAGGCCGGCGCCACGTACCAGGCAACGCGGTTGACCAGGCCGGCCGAGAAGAAGGAGCTGGTCACGGTGGCGCCACCCTCGACGAGGGCCTGGAGGACGCCGCGCTCTCCGAGCTCGTCCAGAAGTCCCACCAGCTCGCCGAAATACTCCAGGCAGGGGTGTACCCGCGCCGTGGGTGGGGCCGTACCCAGGACCACGCGCAGCGGCTCGATCACCCGATCACCCAGACGTGCGGTGAGACGCGGGTCGTCGGAACGAACCGTCGCGGCGCCCACGATGATCGCTTGGCTCTGGGCGCGCAGCTCGTGCGCGTCGGCCCGGGCGGGCTCGCCCGTGATCCACTGGCTCGAGCCGTCGGCCATCGCGATGACGCCATCGAGGGTGGCGGCAACCTTGAGAACCACGAAGGGCCGGCCCGTGCGCCGGTGCCACAGATACGCCGCCAGCTGTTCAGAGACCAGGTCCGCCCCCGCGCCGACGCTGACCTCGAGGCCGGCGGCGCGCAGGTGTTCGATCCCCCGGCCCGCGACCTTCTCGTCAGGATCGACGATGCCCACGACCACTCGCGAGATCCCGGCGGCGAGAATGGCCTCGGTGCAGGCGCCGGTGCGCCCGACGTGATCGCACGGCTCCAAGGTGACGACCAGCGTGGCGCCGCGAGCGCGTTCGCCCGCCGCCGCCAGGGCCTCGACCTCGGCGTGGTGTCCGCCGGGAGCCTGCGTCGCCCCCTCGGCGAGCACGACGCCGTCGGCGACCACGAGGGCTCCGACCCAGGGATTGGGCGGCGCGTCGAGACGCGCACGCGCGGCCACCGCGACGGCGCGGGCCATCAGTTCCTCGTCGAGGCTCATCTCCCCCCCGCGGCACGGCGCAGATCGCGCGCCGCGCCGAGCGGATCGGGTCGATTGAAGATCGCCGAACCCGCCACGAGGACGTTGGCTCCCGCGGCGACGGCGACCGGCGCGGTGGTCTCATCGATGCCGCCGTCGACTTCGATGTCGAGCGGGAGCGAGCGCTCGGTGACGGCGCGTCGCGCGATGCGCACCTTGTCCATCACCTCAGGGATGAAGGACTGCCCGCCGAATCCTGGAAAGACCGTCATCAACAGCAGCAGGTCGATGTCGGCGAGGAAGGGCTCGACGGCCGCGAAGTCGGTGTCGGGATTGGCGGCCAGACCCACCCGCAGCCCGAGAGAGCGCGCCTGGCCGATCAGCGCGGCGGTGTCACCCACTTCGACGTGAACGGTGCAGCCGTCGGCCCCCGCGTCGGCGAAGGCCGTCAGGTAGCGGCCGGGCTCGCTCAACATCAGGTGACAGTCAAAGAAGCGCGGGCTGTAGCGACGCAGGGACTTCACGACCGGCGGGCCAATGGAGACGTTGGGCACGAAGTGGCCGTCCATCACGTCCACGTGGAGCCAGTCGGTCTCGGCGTCGATCTGGGCGACCGCGTCGGCCAGCGAACCGAAGTCGGCGGCGAGGATCGACGGGGCGATCCTCAATGCACCCACGGGGCCCGCGTCCAGTGCCGTCACGCGCCCGAGCCTACCGGTCGACCAGGTGAGACGGGTTGTTCCCAGCGCAGCTGGCCGGCCAGTCGGGCTCCGGCGAACCAGGCCGAACTGGTCATCTCACGCCCGCCCTCTGGCTGGACGCGCTCGAGCACCAGCGCACCGTCACCGAAGCCCAGCGAGAGGGCCCCGTTCGCGTGTGCCACCCCCGCCTCTCCCGTCGACTCCTCGACGTGGGCGCGCGCGATGCGCAGGCGCCGCCCGCCCACCACGACCCAGCTGCGCTCGAGGCGCACGACGCGCGCGGCGCTGGCCACCGGCATCGACGGATCCACGAGGAAGTCCGCACCCGTGAGTTTGTGCGCGTAGGTCGCCTCGCCCACTTGGGGGCGCGGGTGGGCGAGCAGCGCTTCACTCGCGAGCACCTTCACCAGCGAGGATGCGCCCGCCGCGGCGAGCTCGCCCGTCAACTCGCTCAGGGTCTTGTCGGCGA
>DATIVP010000226.1:0-2531 GCA_035465755.1 Acidimicrobiales bacterium
CTCGCCGTGACCTTCGTCCTCACGCCGCTCGACGACTCCAAGCTGGCCGGGGGAGCGGCCATGTCGATCGTGATCCTGGGGCTGAGCTGGCTGATCGGCTGGAGCGGCCAGGTCTCGCTGGGCAACGCGGGCTTCATGGCGATCGGCGCCTACACCACGGCGATCTGGGCGAACCACCACGCGACTAGCCCCATCATCTGGTCGCTCTTCCTGTCGACGGTCTTCGGCGGGCTCAGCGGGCTCGTGCTCGCGTTGCCGGCGACGCGCCTGCGCGGCCCGTACCTCGCCGGCATGACCCTGGCGTTCTCCTTCGCCGTGGCGCCCCTGGCGATCGACTCGCGCTCTCTCACCGGGGGATCGGGCGGACTCTTCATCAACTTTCTCACCTCGCCCGGGTGGTTCTCGAACCTCTTCTCCGGACCCGACGCCCTCGTCAAGGCGAACGCCCAATGGCCCGCCGACGTGGCGATCGTGGTGGCGGCCGCGGCGTTCTTCTTCATGGCCAATCTCTTTCGCTCGCGCACCGGCCGCGCGCTGCGCCTGGTGCGCGACAACGAGGTCGCCGCCGAGTTGGCCGGGGTCAACCTGCAACGCACGCGCACGCTCGCCTTCGTGATCTCGGCCGCCTACGCGGGCCTGGGCGGATCGATCATGACCCTGCTCTCGGGCAGCGTGACGCCCCAGACCTACGGCCTGACCCTGTCGATCCTCCTGCTGACCCTGATGGTGCTGGGTGGCATCGGCACGCTGAGCGGCGCGGTGATCGGCGGACTCATCTACTCGTACTCGGACAACATCGTCTCCGTTGTCAACAAGGTCACCGGCGTGAACCCGACCTCGACCTTCGGGGCGAACCTCAAGGGCATCGTTTTCGGCGTTCTGCTGATTCTCACGATGATGCTGGCGCCGCGGGGCCTGGTGGGACTTGGGTCCTTTCTTCGCCGATTTGCGCGTCGCTGAGCCATAACGGCGCTCAAACTGTGATAGTCCGTTACTGAGAAGTAACGCGATGCTGTTCACCCGCGAGGGTGGAAGGGGAGGAACATATGTCACGAGTTCGAATCCGCCGGGGGGTGACCCTGGCGTCGGCGTCGGCGCTGACGCTGGGAATGCTCAGCACCGGGTTTGCCTTGGAGGCGGGCGCCGCGTCCACGCCGGGGGTGACCGCTCACACCATCACCATCGGGGCGACGGTTCCCCTGAGCGGCATCGCCGCGGGATACGCCGAGGTCTCGGCCGCCACGGCGGCTGTCTTTGACTACGTGAACGCCCACGGGGGCGTCAACGGACGCCGGATCATCTACCTGCGCAAGGACGACTGCTACAACATCAACGCGCTGGGTTGCACCGCCGGGGTGGGCAACACGCCGACCCTGACCCAGACCCAGACGCTGGTGACCCAGAACCACGTGTTCGCCGAGGTGGGATCGCTGGGCACGGCCGCCCAGGACTCGGTGATCGGTTACCTGAACCAGAACAAGGTGCCCGACCTCTTCGTGGCCTCGGGCAGCTCGGACTGGAACCAGGCGCGCTACCCGCTGCTCTTCGGCTACCAGGCGAGCTACCAGGCCGAGGGCAAGATCCTCGCGCGCTGGATCCTCGGCCACAAGAAGGGCGCCACGGTGGGCGTCATCGGACAGGGTGACGACTTCGGCGCCAACGGACTCGCCGGGCTGCTCGCCGGCGGACTCTCGATCGCCAGCAAGGACCAGTTGACCTACTCGCCGCTCGACGGCGTGACCGGCAACTTCTCTGACATCACTCAGGCCCTGACGACGCTGAAGGGCGACAACGCGACGGTGGTCGTGCTCGACTCGATTCCGCCGCTGACCAGTTACATCATGGCGGCCGCCAACAAGATGAGCTACTCGCCGCAGTGGGTCGTCTCCTCGGTGGGCTCGGACCCCTCGTCGGTGAACAACCCGCTGCTCGCCAACGCGATCACGCTGGATCCCTACCCGGCGTCGAACAACGTGCTGAACCCCTGGAACGCCTGGCTGCGCAAGATCATCACGACCGAGAAGAACTCGCGGGCGTGGTTCCCGAACTACTACACGGGACCGTTCAAGGGTGACCTCGACGGCAACATGGTCTACGGCGCGAGTGAGGGCGTGGCCTTCGTCGAGGCGCTGCACGCCCTGGGCAAGAACGTGACCCGGGCGGGGATCGTCAAGTCCATGCTGACGACGCACTTCGCGACGCCGTCACTGACGCCCCTGTCGTACTCGGCCGGCAACCACCAGGGGCTCCAGGGTGGGTCGATCGCACGGATCGTTCCCAACTCGGACCCGACCCAGGCCCCGCACTTTGCGGCGCTGGTGGGCAACGCCGAGTACACGACGGGCGACTACGCGAACTCGCCGATCATCGTCTCCAAGCAGAAGATCACGCCGATTCCGGGTTACATCAAGTAGCCCGATCAGGACGAACACCTGCCCCGCCGGGAAACCGGCGGGGCAGGTGTCGTTAGAGGCTCGCCGCGCGCACGTAGACCTGTTGGACCTCGGCGAGCGCGTTGCGATAGAGCCCGA
>DATIVP010000227.1:0-3565 GCA_035465755.1 Acidimicrobiales bacterium
GAGGCCCAGCGCCACGACGATGACACCGAAGATCTCAACGAGACCCACGACCGTCATCGCCGTGCCAGTACCGAGCTGGAAGTTGCCGAGGTAGGCCTGGATGGTGACCGAGAGGGGCTCCTGGCTCGGGGGATAGAGGATCTGGCTGATGGGCAGCTCGGCGATGGTCTTGGCGAAGGTGAGCAACCAGCCCCACAGCATCACGCGTGACACGAGCGGCAGCGTGGTCGTGCGCCACGAGCGCCAGCGCGCGGCACCGTGGACCCTCGCCGCCTCGTTGAGCGACGGTTGGATTTGGCTGACCGGGCCGGCGAGAAAGCGCGTCTGACCCGGCAACGATGTCGCGACGAGCGCCAGGACCAGCAGGGGGAGCGTTTTGTACAGGCTGATCACGTGATTCGTGACGAAGCCCAGGTTGTAGAAGAACACGTAGCCCACGCCGAGCACGACGCCGGGCACGGCGACCGATCCCACTAAGAGGATGTCGGTGAGTCGCTGGCTCCAGCCCGCCGAGCGCGCCATCAGTCGCCGGGCGAAGACGAACGCGAGGGCTGACGTGGCGGTCGCGGCCACCAGGGCGATCTGATTCGACAGCATCAGGGGGGCGCTCAAACCCTTGCCCGCGATCGACGGTGCGAAGACCTGGTGGTAGTACACAGTGCTCAGATGCACCGGCCCGGAGGCGTAGATGCCGAGGTTGCGTAGGAACGAGCCCAGCACCGCACCGGCCAGTGGCACGCCGAGTCCAATGACGAAGACGAGGCCGATACCGATGCTGGTCGCCAGGCGCGCCGGCGTCGAGAACTCTCGTCGTCGCACGGCGCGGGCGCGTCCTGACACGGTCGCGTAGCTGCGCCGTCGCGTCACGCGCGCCTGCAGGATGATGGGCGGAATCGTCGTCAGGATCAGGACGAGCGCGATGACGGCGGCCACCGAGAAGTTCGCGGGGTAGCTGCTGATCGAGGCGAAGAGGGTGTAGGTCGCCATCGGAAAGTGGCTGTGGTAGGCCAGCGTGAAGGGCACGCCGAAGTCGCTCATCGTCTCGGCGTAGCTGATGGCGAAGGCGCTCAAGAGTGCGGGCGCCACCATCGGCAACACCGTACGAAGGGTCGCGAGACGCCCCGCGCCGTGGATGCGCGCCGCGTCCTCGTACTCTGAACCCACGCCGAGAAGCCCGGCCGAGACGACGAAGTAGGCGAAGGGCAGAGACGCGATCGTCAGGACCACGATGATGCCGAACGGCCCGAGGAACTCCCCGTAGAGCCACGACGTCGGCACGCCGATCGCCGCCGCCGATCCGTAGGGTTGCAGGACGTCGACCCAGCTCAGTGTCATCATCCAGGTGGGCACCAGGAAGAGAAGCCACATCAGCATCGGCCAGAGCCGCCGGCCGTAGACATTCGTTCGCTGGACCAACCACGCCAGGGTCGTCGCCAAGCAGACCGCGGCCACCGAGACCGCGAGAGACACCCAGAGGGAATTGAACACTCCCTGTCCCGTCACACCCGAGAGTGCCTGGGAGATGTAGCGCAGGGTGAAGAGCTGCGTTCCCTGTCCCAACAGCCTCGGGCTGGTGGCCAGAATCAGAAAGCTGAGTACGGGAGCGACGATCAAGAGTCCGAGGATCGCCCAAAGCGCCGCGCCCGACCACGCGACGCCGAGGCGTCGAGTCATCGGTGCGGCGCTCTGGAGTGTCGTCACAGTGTTCCTTGCGTAGGGGACGGCACCGCGGCGAACCGCGGTGCCGTCAGGGATGGTTATCTCGTCGGGGAGGACGCGATCTAACCGTTGTTGATGTTGTTGGTGAACCACGTGTTCACCGTGTTCTCGAGCGGGCCCCAGACGTAGGGGTTGATCGTCGCCATCGGGACCGAAGAGAGAGGCGGAATCACCTTGTTCGCGGGCTTCTCGCCATTGAGGACCGGCCAGAACAGCGAGTCACCCTGGGGATCGCCCGTCTGCATCGCGTGCTGACCCGCGGGGCTGAGCAGCCAGTCGACGAACTTCTGGGCCTCGGCTCGCACGTCCTTGGGCATCAGCCCGTCGATTCCTACCACACCGGGCAGCGCGATCGCCGGCTTGAGGTAGTCCACGCGGATCGACGGAGAGGTCGTCAGTTCCTGGCCGTAGCCGGCCGAGGACTGGATGATAGCCATCTTGATGGTGTGCGACTGGATCGCCCCGAGGGTCGGGCCGTTAGTCGCGTTGATCACCAGGCCGTTCGACTTGAGCTTGGTGAGGAAGGCTTCGCCCGCCTTCACCGCCCTGGCGGTCGAACCCTTGGTGTAGTGGCCCAAGTAGCTCATGAGACCCGCGATCATCGGATACGTGGGACCCGACTGGGTGGGGTCGTTCATGCCGAGGATCCCCTTGTACTTGGCTTCGGTCAACTCGGCCCACGTCGTGGGCAACTCGGACTTTGAGATCTGGGTCGAGTCATAGACCAGCGCGCCGGTTGCGGTCAGCCCCGTCGGCACGAAGCTCCCGTCGGCCGGGATGTTCGCCTTGCCCACCGCGTTGAAGTTCACCTTGGGCACGATGTGCTTGGCGAGATAGCCCTGGCGGTCCAGGGCGGCGAAGGCGGTCGCGCCGTCGACCCAGAGCACGCCCCACTTCGGGTTGTGACCCTCGGCCTGGATCTGCTGGAGGAGCGGACCCGTCGAGTTGTCATTGAGCGTGACGGTGAATCCCGGATGGGTCGCGTTAAATGCGTCCACCGCGGCCTTGTCATATCCCTGGGCCGAGTACACGACGAGGGTCGGGCCCGCGGCACTCGCGATCGAGGCCGGGACGAGCCACGCGGCGGTGGCGGCGAGTACTGCGGCGGAGAGTACTGCCCGCTTCATGGTGTGGTTGATCTTCATGGGTCCCTGTTTACGGGACCCGCATTACCGCTTCGTGACGAACGCGACACCGACGCGAAAATCCTTCGCGACGAGGGCTCAAACTCTGTCGCGACGACGCAGTTCGTCCTCGAGAGCCGCGGGATCGAGTCCGCGGCTGCGTAACAGCAGCAAGGTGTGGAACCAGAGGTCGGCCGCCTCTTCGATGACCCGCTCGTCGCTCTCGGCGAGCGCGGCCACGGCGAGCTCGGACGCCTCCTCGCCGACCTTGCGCGCGGCCTGAGCGCTGCCCGCGCGCAGCGTGGCGACCACGTAGGAGTCGGGAGAGTCGGCCTCGTCGCGCTGCAGGATCCGTCGCCACAGCCACGGCGTGAAGCACGAGGTCGACCCGTCGTGGCAGGTGGGACCGGTGGGCTGGGCGCGCACGAGCACCGCGTCCTCGTCGCAGTCGAGGATCACCTCGACCACGCGCAACTCGTTGCCCGAGGTCTCACCCTTTCGCCACAGCGACTGACGCGAACGCGAGAAGAAGTGCACGAGCCCGCTCGAGCGCGTCAACGCCAGCGCCTCGTCGTCCATCCAGCCGAGCATCAGCACCCGCCCCGTGGCGTCGTCTTGGACGATCGCCTCTTTGAGGTCAACCATGGTGTCTCCTTAGGGGTCGCAGGGCCACGCCCAGTCCTTGGATCTCCGCGCGAAGGCCAGGTAGGCCGCTCGGGTTC
>DATIVP010000228.1:0-3618 GCA_035465755.1 Acidimicrobiales bacterium
GTCCTGAGACCTCCGCGTGCAGTCGCGCGCCGCCGAGGGTCTCGTCGTCGGACTGCTCACCGGTGGCCATCTTGACGAGGGGTGGTCCGGCGAGGAAGACCTTGGACTGGTCCTTCACCACGATGTTGTAGTCCGAGAGTCCCGGCTGGTACGCGCCGCCGGCGGTCGAGGAGCCAAAGACGACGCACACGGTCGGCACGCGCATCTTGGACAGTTCAATGAGGTCATAGAAGAAGCGACCGCTCTCGGCGAAGTGACCGGTGCCCATGCGTCCGCTGCCGCCGCCCACGCGCAGGTCGGCACCGGCGGATTCGACGAAGCTGACGTAGGGGATCTCGTTGTCCCGTGCGATCTCAAGGGCGCGCATCCACTTCTTGGCCGAGTAGGCCGTCAGCGCGCCGCCGAGCACCGAGGGATCGTTGGCCATGATGACGCACTCGGTGCCGGCGATCACGCCGATGCCCACCACCATGCCGCCGCCGATGGCGTAGTCCGAGCCGTAACCCGCGAGCGCGGAGATCTCGAGGAAGGGCGAGTCGGGGTCGAGCACCGCGGCGATGCGTTCGCGCACGGGCATCTTGCCCCGACTGCGCATGCGCGCCATGGCCGCCTCGCCGCCGCCGGCCTCGGCCTGGTCGAGCAGATCGTCGATCACCGCGAGCTGTTCGAGCATGTCGGCGCGGTTGGCGAGGTAGCGCTCCGAGGTGGTGTCGAGCGCCGAGGCGAGAGGCGGGGCGATTCCGGGACGCTCCATTGGCCCGATCCTAGTGAAGGCGCTCACGATCAGAAGTGGGCGAACGGTCGACGGGTAGGGTGGAGGCGATGCGTGTGGCCCTGGGATCCGACCACGCCGGCTACGACTTGAAGAGCCTGCTGGCGACGACGTTGGCCGACTGGGGTCACGAGGTGAAGGACGTGGGTACGAATTCCGCGGTCACCTCGGTTGACTATCCCGACTTCGCCGAGGCCGCGGCCCGCCTCGTGGCCGCGGGCGACGCTGACCTGGGCGTGGTGGTCTGCGGCTCGGGAATCGGCGTTTCGATCGCCGCGAACAAGGTTCCCGGGATTCGCGCGGCCCTGGTGCACGATGTCACGTCGGCACACCTGGCGCGCGAGCACAACCACGCCAACGTGCTGTGCCTGGGTGCGCGCCTGATCGGTGAGTCCGTGGCGGTCGAGGCCCTGGCGGCCTGGCTCGCCGCGGTGCCCGGCGAGGGTCGTCACCTCCAACGCATCGCGAAACTGTCCGCGCTCGACGCGGCCATGACTGAGAGGCAGCCGTGAGCTCACCCTTTGACGCCTGGATCACCAATGACGACGAGGTGACCGACCTCCTCGCCCAGGAGTGGCAGCGCCAGACCACGACGCTGCAACTCATCGCGAGCGAGAACTTCGCCTCGCCCGCGGTGATGGCCGCGACGGGCTCGATCCTGACCAACAAGTACGCCGAGGGCTATCCCGGTCGGCGCTACTACGGCGGCAATCAGATCGTCGACGAGGTCGAGGACCTGGCACGGCGACGCCTGACCGCGCTCTTTGGCGCCGAGCACGCCAACGTGCAGCCCCACAGCGGGGCCAACGCCAACGTCGCGGTCTACCAGGCCCTCCTCGCTCCGGGTGACACGATCCTCGCGATGCGCCTGGATCAGGGCGGACATCTCACCCACGGCTCACCGGCGTCGATGACCTCCAAGGCCTGGCACTTCGTCTCCTACGGCGTGACGCCCCGCTCGGACGACCCTGACGCGCCGGGCGAGATCATCGACTTTGACAACGTTCGCGACCTCGCCCTCGAGCACCGCCCCAAGATGATCGTCGCGGGCGCCACCGCCTACGCGCGTCGAATCGATCCGGCGCCGTTTCGCGAGATCGCTGACGAGGTGGGGGCGCTACTGATGTTCGACTCGGCCCACGTGGCCGGGCTCATCGCCGGTGGCTCGCACCCCAACCCGGTTCCCTACGCCGACGTCGTCGCCTTCACGACCCACAAGACCCTGCGCGGACCGCGCGGTGGGGCGATCCTGTGCCGCGACGAGCACGCGAAGAAGATCGACACCGCGGTCTTCCCCGGCCAGCAGGGCGGACCCCTCGAGCACTCGATCGCGGCCAAGGCGGTGGCCTTTCGCGAAGCGGCCCAACCGTCGTTTTCGACCTACACCGACCAGATCGTGAAGAACTCGATCGCCTTTGGCGCCGCGCTCGCCGCTGAGGGTTTTCGCATGGTCTCGGGCGGCACCGAGAACCACATGGTCCTGCTCGACCTCCGCGCCTTCGACGAGGAACTGACCGGCAAGGAGGCCCAGGAAGTCCTGGACCGCGCCGGCATCACGACCAATCGCAACACGATCCCCGACGACCCGCGCAGCGCCTTCATCACGTCGGGCCTTCGCGTGGGCACCGCCGCCGAGACGACCGCTGGACTGCGCGAAGACGAGTTCGCCCGCGTCGCCACGCTGATGGCGAGAGCGCTGCGCGCTCGCGCCGACGACGCCCAGGTCGCCGCGGTGCGCGCCGAGGTGGCAGAACTCTGTCGCGCCTTCAACCCGTACGGCGCCTTCACGAACTAACCGTGAACAACCTTGCGGCGTACGCGGTGGTGATGGTCGTCGGGGCTCTCGTGACCATGCTCGCCGACCGGCCGGCGCGCGCGATCTCGATCAAGGTGGGCTACACCGCCCAGCCCGACGAGCGCAAGGTCCACCAGGCGGTCACCCCCTACGGCGGGGGAGCGGCGATGTTCATCGGGCTGTGCGTCGCCTTGATCGTGGCGGTCGCGATCACGCCGCTGCGCGCCGTGATCTCCTCGAGCCACGAGGTGATCGGCGTTCTCGTCGCCGCCGGGGTCATCTTCGTCGTCGGCGTCGTGGACGACTTTCGCGAGATGAGCGCCCCGGCCAAGGTGGCGGGCCAGTTCCTCGCGGCCTCGGTCCTGTACTTCTCGGGCGCGACGATGTACCAACTCAAGTTGCCCTTCGCGGGGTTCGTCGTGCTCGGGCCCTCGATCCTGCCGGTCATCACGGCGGTGTGGGTCTTCGCCCTCTCCAACGCGGTGAACCTCATCGACGGGCTCGACGGGCTCGCGGCGGGGATCGTGACCATCGCCTCGGGCACGCTGTGCGTCTACGGCCTTCGCCTCGAGGACCTTGGCCTGCTGCCCGTGACCAACGTCGGCCCCCTGGTGGCCGCGGTGACCTGTGGGATCAGCCTGGGCTTCCTGCGCGACAACTTCCATCCCGCGAAGCTCTTCATGGGCGACGCCGGGGCACTGATGCTGGGGCTCTTGATGAGTGCCTCGACGATGGTCATCGGCGGGCGGACCCCGCCGGCGAGTGGGGTCACCTTCTTCTTCTTCGCGCCGCTGCTCATCCCCGTCTTCATCCTCGGCGTCCACCTGATCGACGCGACCTGGGCCTTCGTGCGCCGCACGCTCTCTGGACAGGGCTTTCACACCCCGGACAAGAACCACATCCACCACCGCCTGATGCGCCTGGGCCACGGTCACCGGCGCACGGTCGTGATCCTGTGGCTCTGGACGGCGCTGCTGTGCGCCTTAGTGCTCTTTCCCCTCTTCGAACCCGCGACCAACGTCTTCATCCCCTTCGGGGTGGCCGTGATGCT
>DATIVP010000229.1:0-4744 GCA_035465755.1 Acidimicrobiales bacterium
TGAGCTTGTGCGCGTACGTCGCTTCGCCCTCTTGGGGACGTGGGTGCTCGAGCAACGCCTCGCTCGCGAGCACGTTCACGAGCGAGCGGGCGCCCGCCTCGGCGAGCTCGCCCGTCAACTCGCTCAGGGTCTTGTCGGCGACGCTCACGCGGACCTCGTCGTGGATGGGCCCGGTGTCGAGGGTCGCCTCGAGTGAGATCACGTCCACCCCGGTCTCGGCGTCACCGGCGAGGATCGCGCGCGCCACCGGCGCGGCGCCGCGCCAGCGCGGCAGCAAGGAGAAGTGCACGTTGAGCATCGGCACCTCGGCGAGGAGGTCGGCGGGGATCATCGCGCCGTAGGCGACCACGACACCGCGCTCGACTCCGGCGCGACCGACGGCCGAGAGGTCGTCGGTGACGACGAGCCCGAGCTCGTGGGCCGCGCGCTTGACGGGGCTCGCCACGAGCGCCGAACCGCGTCCGCGACGACGATCCGCACGTGTGACGACGATCGCCACGTCATGGCCGGCCTCGACGAGCGCGCGCAATGACGAGACGGCGGCCTCTGGTGTGCCGAGGAAGGCGAGGCGCACTACTCGCCCAGGAGCTGGGCGAGTCCGTCCGGGTCGCCCGGGGCCAGGGAGAGTCGCCGACGGCGCAACAGCTTCTTGGCCTCGCGGCGCTGGTCGGGATCGAGCCGTTCGACGAGCAAGATGCCGTTCAGGTGATCCATCTCGTGCTGGAAGATCCGGCCCTCGTACTCGTCGGTCTCCACACTGATCTCGTTGCCGTCGATGTCGTAGCCCACCAAGTGCACGGCGTTGGGTCGGGTGATCTCCCAACTGAGTCCGGGCACCGAGAGGCAGCCCTCCTCGTAGGTCCACTCGCCGTCGGACTCGACGATCACCGGGTTGATCACGATCACCGGTCCGTCGCCCTTGTCGTAGACGAAGAGGCGCTTCTGCACGCCGATCTGATTCGCCGCCAGTCCGGCGCCCGGGGCCTCGTACATCGTCTCGATCATCGTCTCGGCGAGGGCCGCGATGCGTCCGTCGATGTCCTCGACCTCGGTCGTGACCTCGTTGAGGACGGGGTCGCCGTAGACGCGAATGGGCAGTGTCACCTCTCCACGCTACCGTCAGGCAATCGCGACTCGCACGCGTCGGCCAAGCGTTTGCTCCTTGAGCAGGCGGCCCAGGACCAGCGGATCGCCCGCGCGCACCACGAATCCCGACGCCGTCTCGCTCACCGTCACGTCCGCTCGCCCCAGGCCCTCGACGGCCTGGGCGGCGTCCTCGCCGCTGACGAGCGCGCTCGCGCCATAGGGTGCGAGTCCCAGGGCCCGCGCGTCGCTCACGTCGGAGTCCATCACGCGCGTGAAGTCGAGCGTCTCTAGGGCCTCCACCACGAGGTCGTCGCCGCGACGGGTCTGCACGATGACCTCGCCGCGACGCTCGCGTCGACTTCCGACCAGGCGCCCGGCCCGGCCCACCGCGTTGATCGCCGTGCGTCGCGCCGAGGCGTGCGGGGCCAACAGGTACTGATCGAAGTCGACGTAGACGACGAGCGCGCTGCGGCGCACGCGCGAAAAGACCGCCTCGGTGCCCACGACGACCCGCTCGAGCACGTCGGGCGAAGCGGCTCGGGTCACCTCGCTCACGGGACGAGCGAGCTGGTTGGCGACGTCGCGCGCCAACGTGGTCACGCCCGAGCGCACCCGCTTCAACTTGGTCGCCCCGCAGGCGCGACAAAATGGCACGCGCACCTCGTGCATCTCAGAGCACGCGACGCCGCCCTCGACGTCGCCCTCGGCCTGATGGCACACGGCGCAGCGGGCGAGCTCGCCGCAGCGAGCACAGGCGAGCAGCCGGCCCGTGCCCAGGCGCTGGAGGACAACGACGACCGCCACCGCCTCGGGGCCTTCGAGCGCGCGGTGCGCCGCGGCCAGGGTCGGTGCCGCGAGGGCCCCCTCGTGGGGATCGCGCGCGCGCCGATCGACAACGGTGACGGTCGGCCACGCGGCGACGAACTCGGGGTCCGACTCGAGCGCGCCGAGGGCGAGCAGCGATGGCGAGGGGGCGAGCGACGTCGCCCACAGGTCGGCGCCGTCGCGCCGACATCTCTCGGCGACCACGCTCAACGCGTCCCAGTTGGGGAACATCGGACTCACGTAGCTCTCGTCGTCGGCGTCGATGACGACCGCTCCGGAGAGCCTCGCGGTCGGCGCCAGGGCTCCCCCACGCGCCGCCACGATGACCGGCCAGCCCGCGCGCATCTCGGCCCACTGGTCGGCGCCGGCCACGGCGAGACCGCGCTGGGCCAGACGGCCCTGGAGTCGCCGGGCCCACGCGTCGCTGGGCACCAGCACCAGCAGAGACCCTGGACGGGTCCAGACCCTCTCATAGGCCGCGAGCACGACGTCGAGCGGGTCGGTGGTCGGAGCCAGGTGGAGGGGTCCCGGTCGCCAGCGGTGGTGCGGCGCAACCGGTGGAGAGAGCGGCGCCGGCGCCACCGGCAGCTTCGACACCACCCCGACGGGAGAGAGGCTCACGAGCACTCGCGCCAGCGGCGCGCACCATCGATCGCTCACCCACCGGGCCAGGTCGAGCAGCTCGCCCGGGGGTCCGTAGCCCAGCGACTTGGTCAGGGCCAGCATGTCGGCGATCGGTTCGGCGTCGCCGAGCACCCATCCGCGCACCGAACGTCCGTTGAGGCTGACGCGCACGCGGTCCCCGGCCTCGACGTTGGCCGTCGCTGCGGACGTGACGTAGGTGAAGGGTCGATCCAGCGCCGCGACCTCGGTGAGGACCGACACCGCGCGAGCGGTCACTAGGGCAGGGAGAGTTCCCGGCGCAGGTCGTCCAGGCGCGGCGTCTGCTCCCACGTGAAACCCTGGTCGGTGCGGCCGAAGTGTCCGTAGGCGGCCGTGCGCGCGTAGACCGGTCGGCGAAGGTCGAGGTCGCGGATGATCGCGGCCGGTCGCAGGTCGAAGATCGCGTCGACGGCCTTGGCGATCGTCGCGCGGTCCACGCGCTCGGTGCCGAAGGTCTCGACGAGCACCGACACCGGGCGCGCCACGCCGATCGCGTAGGCGACCTGGACCTCGCAGCGCCGCGCCGCGCCGGAGGCGACGACGTGCTTGGCGACCCAGCGCGCGGCGTAGGCCGCGGAACGGTCGACCTTGGAGGGGTCCTTGCCCGAGAAGGCGCCGCCGCCGTGGCGCGACATCCCCCCGTAGGTGTCGACGATGATCTTGCGTCCGGTCAGGCCCGCGTCGGCGTGGGGCCCGCCTAGGACGAACTTGCCCGAGGGATTCACGTAGACGTTCATCGAGGACGTGTCGAGGTCCTCGGGCAGCATGGGACGAATGACGTGCTCGAGGACGTCGGCCTTGATCTGGGGCTGGGCGTAGCCGTCTTCGTGCTGGGTCGAGACCAGGACCGTGTCAACGGCCACCGGACGGCCCGCTTCGTAGGCGATCGTCACCTGGGTCTTGCCGTCGGGGCGCAGGTAGGGCACCTCACCAGAGCGGCGCACCTGGGCCAGGCGCATGCTGAGCCGATGCGCGAGCCAGATCGGCAGCGGCATGAAGTCGTCGTTGTCGTCGCAGGCGTAGCCGAACATCATCCCCTGGTCGCCGGCGCCGAGCGCGTTGAGGGCGTCTTCGCCGCCGGTGCCGTTGCGCAGCTCAAAGGCCTCGTCGACGCCGCCGGCAATGTCCGGGCTCTGCTGGTCGAGAGAGACGAGCACGGCGCAGTTGCGTCCGTCGAAGCCCTTGGCGCCGTCGTCGTAGCCGATGTCGAGGATCGTGCGGCGCGCGATCGACGTGATGTCCACGCTCGCCGACGTCGTGATCTCCCCGGCGACGACGCACAGGCCCGTCGTCAGGAGCGTTTCGCAGGCCACTCGCGCGTGAGGGTCCTGGGCGAGTATCGCGTCGAGCACACTGTCCGAGACCTGGTCGGCGATCTTGTCCGGGTGTCCTTCGGTCACCGACTCCGAGGTGAACAGGGTCCGGTCGCTCATTGGGCTCCTTGGGCTAACAATGAAGCCACCCTAGCCAAGATCTCGTGCGAAATTGCTTCTTTCGAGCGCCGCGAGACAACGCTCTCGCTGGCGTCGACACCCAGCAGCACGACCTCGTTGGTTGCGTGCTCGAAACCGGCGCCGGGGGCGCTGACGTCGTTGACGACCAGGAGGTCGACGCCCTTGGCGGCGAGCTTGGCGCGAGCGTGGTCCATCACGTCAGTCGACTCGGCCGCGAAACCGACGATCACCTGTCCCGGTTGGCGTCGCGCGACGAGCTCGCGCACGATGTCGCGGGTGGGCTCGAGCACCAGTTCGAGGGGCGCGTCGTGCTTCTTAATCTTGTGGGCCGCGGGCGCGAGCGTGTAGTCCGAGACCGCCGCCGCCATGATCACGGCGTCGGCCTCGGCGGCGGCCGCGATCGTCGCGTCGTACATCTCGGCGGCGCTCTCGACGTAGGTGACCTCGACGCCGCGCACGACGTCGAGGGCGAGTTCGCGCCGGACTGCGCTGATGAGACTCACCCGGGCCCCCAGGCGGTAGGCCACCTCGGCGAGGGCGTAGCCCTGACGGCCCGAGGAGCGATTGCTGACGACGCGCACCGGATCGATCGCCTCGCGAGTCCCCCCGGCCGTGACGACCACGTGGCGACCGCTCAAGACACCGCGGTAGCCCGCGACGATGCGCGTCACCATCTCGACGATCGCCTCGGGTTCGGCCAGGCGCCCCGCCCCCTC